>NZ_JASJOR010000015.1:0-230278 GCF_030068545.1 Xanthocytophaga flava
AACCGATAGCTCTTCTCAGATTTCCATCTACATAAGAAGCAGATGAAAAGTTAGTAATTGCACTTGTTGTCCCATTCAGTACATACATCTCATAACCATTGGTTGTGATAATTCCCTTGGTCAGATTAAGATTTTTTGCAATATAGATCGTATTGGAAGGAATCACATAGCCTGAATTTTTATTAATTTTCAGGTTCACATACGGACTGGTGGCACTGCTGCCGGAAATAGCCTGATTGGTAGTCCCCATCAGGGTGATGGTAGCGGTAGAACTGGCAGAGATTGTGCCACTGTTTAATAAATTACCACACACCTGCAATTCACTGCCACTATTTAAAGTTACTGTAGCTCCTGACTGGATAGTGATTGATTTCACAGCACCAGTAGTATTGGAAGCCAGTACAGGATAGTTGGTCAGACCAGTCGGAATAACTACATCATCTGAGCAGGTAGGTACTGTACACGATCCCCAGTTATCAGCATTCGTCCAGTCTGTGGTGTAACCTTGCCACACAAAGTCATCACTGATGGTAGCATAGTTAGTAACTGGATTATCTTTTACCAATATAATATCATCAACAGCAATGTCATTACCTGAAGCATTGACACTTATATTACGGAGCGACAATTCCAGTGAAGTTAACACGCCACTATTAAAAGTCATTGTATATAATGTCCATGCACAGGTGTTACCCACATCTATATCTTGTCCTAAACGTGTACAGTTACCATACAATCCAAATAATAAAGTATTTGCACCTGCCAGACTTATTGCATAAAAAGTCAGTTTGTAATTAGTATTAGCTTGCAAAGCAACGGTCTGAGTCCATAACTTTTTGGAAGATCCATTATACCCATTTCCTATCAACATATTACCTCCTGAAGGAGTACTACCAGAAATATCACTTAGTTTACAAAAATCTTTATGATAATAGAAGGGCTCTGTTCCTACAGTATATCTTCCTTCTGGACCTAATCCTTTGGAATAATCACCAGTATTTGATTTTGCTTCAGTTGTGTATGTATACTCTGATGTAAATCCAGTATTACCACTTGAAAAATTTCCATTTGTAATCAGGTTCTGAGCCTGAACCTTTACTCCAACAAGTATACAGAAAACTAGCAGTACTATTTTCTGTATATATCCTAATGAAAATCTTGTAAAAAAATGCTGCATATCATTTGATAGTATTTTTCCGCAGCAATGTTACATATAAATCAACTTAACGAATGCACACCACTAAGAAGTTAACTTACATGTGTTAGAATTAAAAATAAACTCTTGAAACGAAATAAAACCGACATCATTTCAGAGTATGATTCACTTAATAAATATCTCAGAATATTTTGTTGTTTTCTGACAATGATGAGCTACTATCCATTATTATCTTCTGTTAATATTTCTTTGCTAAATAAGCTATTATAGATTACCCCTAGTGATTTCCTCCTATTAATTAAGCCTGAATTTATAAGCCTTTTCACCTATCTACATCATTGTGATATGTCTTGCATACTAAATACATTGTTGCTCACCCCCTATAGGGGGTATATCACATTGATTGTATAATTTAAAGCAAATTCAAAATTTTCTTACCTGAAAATTCGTTCTAGATTAGACGTCCATTTGTCATTATCGGTGTTCACCATATACACTCCTGATACTAAAGACTAGCTATCTCTACCAATCCCCTTTAGTTGTATATAATTGATAATCAACCACTAACCTCATTTTGCACAAACAAAAAAGATAGCAGAAAATCCGCTATCTTTTTTACTCTTTCCCAAGTTGTGACTCTCTATTCTATTTCATTTATAATCAGACCTTAGCAATTCAGATCTAACCTAAATAAACAGTAACAGAAGGCCTCTACTTTATTTTTCTACGAATACATTGCCATTAGCATTGGACTCAAATGTATTCGTTGTGAAGCATCATTGTTGATTTGTTGTGCATTATACCTACTTGAGATCAACCAACAGAGATTGTGAAGCTCTTGTGTAAGTATACGACAAAGGTGGCTATCAAAAGCAGAGAAAAGAATATGAAGCTACATAAACTGTAAAAAGGACTACACTAACAGACAAAATATGAGACCAAAATGTAATATGTAGGTTTACTAGCAGCAGGGGCTCTACTATGAAAAAAGTCCTGTCAATAACAGGACTCTCAAATTTATTTATAAAAATTCCCACTAAAAAGTCGTTTGACAAATTATGACTCAATCAGAAACTGTTCAGCAATTCAGGCAACAAACTGATGTCTGCCAGCTCCTGATATGCAACACCTTCAATCTGATGAGTTTCTACTAATTCATGCGCCCACGTTACATGAAAAGGAATATGTACTGCATGTGCTCCTATTTTGCACACAGGCAAGATATCGGACTTGAGAGAATTGCCAATCATTATAAACTCATCGGCTATGATATTGTTCTTACGGATGATATTCAGATAAGATTGTTCATTTTTCTCACTAACTATCTCCACCTTGTTAAAGTAAATCCCAAGTCCTGAACGGGCAATTTTACTTTCCTGGTCAAACAAATCTCCTTTTGTAATCACCATTAGCTCATATTGGTCCTGCAAAAGCTTAATGGTTTCCTCTACATTAGGCAATACCTCAATTGGGTGTTCAATCATCTCCTTCCCCAAATCAATAATTCGTTGAATTTCGGTTCCGGTTATTTTACCCTGAGTAAGCTCTATAGCTGTTTCAATCATTGAAAGCATAAAGCCTTTCACTCCATATCCAAAAAGCCGGAGATTACGAATTTCTGCATTATACAGTTTCGTATCAATTTCATCTCCTGTGAGATAGGGTTCTAACAATGTTTTAAACTCCTTCTGCGTTTTTGTAAAAATAGGTTCATTTACCCATAGTGTGTCATCGGCATCAAATGCAATTACTTTTATCTTTTTCATTAGAATCTGGTTAAAATAACTAAAGTCTGTTTACTGAAACCCATCGCATACCATGCATGTCTACTAGATTATTCTATACTTCTGTATGAATCAAACACATTGCAGTATGATTACTGATTAAATAAACTTTGTAGTTCTGACAGAAATTTTCCAACGTGATATCCATCCATCAAGCCATGGTGTACATTCACAGCAACAGGTAGCAACATCTTTCCGTGTTGTGTATAATATTTTCCTACAGATACTTTAGGCACACTGTCCTTATAAGCAAAATGGCGGGCATGTGTAAGCCCTGTAAAACGGGTCCATGGGATAGCAGAAAAATGAATTACATCTATACGTCCTGTCTGATCACTCAGACACAATCCGGAAGTCTGCCTTACAGCTTCAGTTTCTGTTAAAGCTCCTGGCAAAAATGATTCGAATGTATCTTTGAACTCAATAAAACCAAAGCCAAACGTAGTATCATCGCGGCTAATAGTAGGTGATGCATGAATTGTATCATAACAATATACTTTTCCTTCAGCTATCCGATACCGAAATTCTTCTATAGCATTAACAACCTTTAGTGTCTGATACAAATAATATAGAAAAAAAGATGCATTGGCTGCTTTTGCCTTTTGATAAGCATGTGTTATATCCAGTTCTGCAACAATTCCAAAAAATGGTTCATCAAACCCCGAAAAAAACTGAAAATGCTCTTTCCGGTTCCAGTGGTCTAATTGTAATTCAGTACGCATAGTTATTCAAATCATTATAGTAAAAAACGCAAAGATAAAAATATAACTTTGAGAACACGAAATTATCCGTTTATTAGAGTTATAATGGACAGTATAGCGCAGAAATGTATTTATATTAATTCCATTTCCAAAAGAATTATAGTATACCCTCTAACATCCTGTTAACTACGACTCTAAACCTATAATTTATCAGATCACCAAATTTTATGATACATTGTATTACAAGAAAAACAGCAATTCTGTTACTTGCCCTACTTCCATTCCTCACACTTCAGGCACAAAATAAGCTCCTGCCCTATGTTAACCCATTAACAGGTACTTCAGGAAGTACCACTCTGTCAACACAAAAACATGCAGAAGGTACAGAACCACTAGCCAATACTATACCTGCTGTTACACTTCCCTTTGCAATGACCCAATGGACACCACAGACACAATACACAGAAAAAAAATGTCTTCCACCCTATTATTATAAGGATACTATGTTTAGTGGCATCAGAGGTACTCACTGGCTCAGCGGAAGTTGCGTTCAGGATTATGGGACATTTACCATCATGCCTATTACAGGCCATTTAAAAACAACCCATTATGAAACCTCATTTTCTCATCAGCAAGAAATTACTACCCCTGCTTATTATAGTGTAGAATTACCAGACTATCAGATCAAAACAGAAGTCGCTCCAACCAAACGATGTGCTATACTACAGTTTACAGCACAGAAGGACGACAGCCTATATGTACTCATAACACCTAACAGCGACTACAAAAAGGGATTTATCCATGTCAATGCATCCGAGCAAGAAGTGACAGGCTACAACCCTGCCCATCGGATTTATCAGGGTTGGGGAGAACCCGCAGGGTTCAGTGGGTACTTTGTAGTCAAAGTTGAACAAGCTTTTTCCACCAAAGGAACTTACAGCAATACACAGCTATTTTCTTCCGATAGCCTTTCTCATAGGCCAGATATAGGTGCATATATTGGTTTTAAGGTAACGAAAGGAATGGTCATCCGGCTTAAGGTAGGAACCTCTTTTACCAGTATCGAAGGTGCTAGAGCTAATCTGCAGGAAGAAATTACCGACTGGAATTTTGAAGCAATTCGCAAAAAAGCAGAAGCAGTATGGGAACAAGCCTTAGGCAAAATTGTTGTAGAGACACGCAATGAAAACGATAAAAGAATATTCTATACAGCACTATATCATGCATTTCAGCACCCTCGTCTGTTTAGTGATATAGATGGCAAATATCCTCAGTTCGCAGGAAATTATCAGATACAACAACTTGCCAAAGGCAATTATTATGATGATTTCTCGATGTGGGACATTTACAGAGCCCAGCTTCCCCTTCTGGAAATTATTGACCCTGACTTGGTAAATGACTTGGTAAACTCTCTTATCCTGAAAAGTCAGCAAGGCAATTGGCTACCGAACTTCCCCTGTTGGAATAGCTATACCTCTGCAATGGTTGGAGATCATGCCTCTGCATTTATCGCTTCTGCCTATATAAAAGGTATCAGAGGTTACAATGTAGAGGAGGCATACAAAGCAATGCGTAAAAATGCATATGAGATTCCGGATCAGGTGGCGCTGAAAGATGGAAGAGGCAGACGTTCTCTGGGTTCATACCTCAAATATGGCTACTATCCAATGGAAGATACCATACCCTATGCCTTTCATAAAAATGAGCAGGCATCCCGCACATTAGAGTATGCGTTTGATGATTATTGTGTAGCTCAGGTAGCCAAAGGCCTTCAGAAGAATAGTGACTATCGTGATCTGATACGCAGATCTGCCAATTACAGAAATGTATTTGATCCTTCGTTACAACTTGTTAATGGCAGATATTCAGATGGAAGTTGGATGAAAAACTATAATCCGGATAAGAAACTACTATTTATTACCGAAGGCACACCTCGTCAATATAGCTTCTATGTACCTCATGATATCAATGGCCTGATTAAGCTTATGGGAGGGACTACTAAATTTGAAGCAGCTCTTGATGATCTTTTCCAAAAGAATGAGTATTGGCACGGAAATGAACCAGGTCAGCAAATCCCTTTTCTATATATCTATACAAATGCTCCTTATAAAACTCAATATTGGGTTAATCATATTCTAAAAGAAGAATATGCCAATGGCCCGGGTGGTTTGAGTGGCAATGATGACTCCGGACAGGTAAGTGCATGGTATGTTCTGGCGTCAATAGGTTTGTATCCTATCAATCCAGCCTCTGACGAGTATGCAATTACCTCCCCGCTATTCAGTAAAGTAACCCTGCATCTTCCTAATCAGAAAACATTTTCTATAAGTGCAAAGAAAACGAGTGATAAGGCCATCTATGTACAGGAAATATCGCTCAATGGTAAGCTGTCTAATAGCTATATTCTAAAGCACAATGATCTGATACAAGGTGGTTCTATGGCATTTATTCTAACCGAACAAAAGCATTAAGCAATAGTATTACAAAAGTCCTCTGCCATATTCACTCGGCAGAGGACTTTTTTTAGAATAACCATCCGGCAAACCATTTCAGACCAAACAAAGCTCCCAAAATAGTACCTACAATAGCACATATTTTCCCAGTGTTGACCAGTTGACGTGATCCCGGATCATAAGCTGCCGGATTTTGCATATAGGCTGCATGGCTCTGACTTGCCAAAACCAACGTTATAATTCCCACAACAAAACCACACCCACAGGTTATAATAGAAAGAATTCCTAACACTAATATCAATACATCATTAGGCAACTTCTGCAATCCCTGTATCACAGGTGGATTGGCTTGAGGTCGGTTAACAGGCGTTTTAGGTTGGGTATGTACAGGTCTGTTTTCTGCTACAGGAACCGGAGGTGGAGTAACAGGCTGATTTATCACTGGCTGGTTAGTTACCGGCTGACTAACCGAACTACTGTAACTATTTATATATTCCAGAATTTCACCAGCATTCTGATATCTGTCAGAAGGGTTGGGCTGCAAACATTTATCAATGATACTGCGCCAGTAACCAACAGGTAATTGCTTCAGATTTTTAGGTTCCGGACTTCCTGTAAACATTTCCAGTAAAATGAGTCCAAAAGCATATAAGTCTGTACGTCCATCTACCTGATTCAAGGCAGAAGATTGTTCAGGGGCTGCATATTTTTGTGTACCAACAAAGGTAGCACCCGATAAATCATCAAACTTATCAGCAGCCGCCAATCCAAAATCGATAATCTTAACATTATCTCCTTTATTGGTAATCAAAATATTCTCAGGCTTCAAGTCTCTGTGATAAACCTGCTTCTTATGTGCATAGCTTAAGGCATCCAGTATCTCAACAGCAATTTTTCGGATCAATCGCTGATCTTTTATTCCTCCTTCCGGAATACGCTTTCTCAAAGATTGTCCATCAATATATTCCATGTAAAAGAATGGACCTTCTGTATCCTCTCCTCTTCCATAAATATTGACTATATGTGGATGTTCCAGATCCCGTC
This sequence comes from Xanthocytophaga flava, assembly GCF_030068545.1. Classification (NCBI taxonomy): domain Bacteria; kingdom Pseudomonadati; phylum Bacteroidota; class Cytophagia; order Cytophagales; family Rhodocytophagaceae; genus Xanthocytophaga; species Xanthocytophaga flava. Next base: position 7,139 of record NZ_JASJOR010000015.1, read on the forward strand.
CGTTGAAATACTCTTTAAATAAGAGATCTGCATAGGTCTGATTGTATTTGTATGTAGAAGCAACCCGCTTGACAACCACCCAGCGACCATCCAGACGAGCTTTTTGTGTTATACTCATTCCGCCTTGCTCACTTAGCAGAGTTGCATCTGTAAATCCAGTTCCTGCTCCAAACTGTACACCGGAGTAATTAGCCTGTGAAGCATTGCTCTGAGACACATTTTGCTGAGATGCAGAGGAGTTAGAATCTACAAATGAAGAGCCTGTTGTATCAGAAGGAGTAGGAGTATTTGTAATAAATCCTGACTGATCAGTTGTAGAGGGAGTATTTGTTTGAGAAGCCTGTTGGAGAGCTTCCTGGATCATACGTTCTGTCTCTTCAGGTGGTACACCCTGTAATTCTGCATGAGAGTAGATAATACTCTTTTGTACCTCGCTAAGTGTGCCGTTGGTAATCAGTGCACGTATCAGTGTTTGAAGTTGTTCCTGAGATGACATATATAAAACCAGGTTGCCAGTGATCGAAAGGTGAACAAATTACTTTTTTTCTGTTAATGAACAAACTTCTGTATTGTAACCTCTGCTAATTAGTATAATTCTTTTATTTATAACTTGATAAAAAAATAAACCCAGCCTTTATCCAGCTGGGTTTATCAAATAGTACCTATATCAATCAATTATGATTCCAGTTTAAGTACTGCCATAAATGCTTCCTGAGGAATCTCTACGTTACCAACTTGGCGCATCCGCTTTTTACCCTTCTTCTGTTTTTCCAATAGTTTCCGTTTTCGGCTGATATCACCACCATAACACTTCGCCAATACGTTTTTACGAAGAGCTTTAATCGTTTCACGGGCAATAATCTTTTGTCCGATAGCAGCTTGGATCGCAATTTCAAACATTTGACGAGGCAACAATTCCCGAAGTTTTTCACACAGACGTTTTCCCCACTCATACGCTTTGTCTCTGTGTACAATAGCAGACAAGGCATCCACTTTATCACCGTTCAGCATGATATCCAGCTTCACCATAGTAGATTCTCTGTAGCCGATCAGTTCGTAATCCAGAGAAGCATATCCACGGGAAATTGTTTTCAGGCGATCAAAGAAGTCAAATACTACCTCTGACAGTGGAATCTCAAATGTCATCTCCACCCGTTCAGCAGTAATGTAGTTTTGGTTCTTGATAATACCCCTTTTGTCCATACACAAAGCGATTACCGGACCTACGTATTCAGTTTTGGTAATGATCTGTGCTTTGATAAAAGGCTCTTCAATATGATCAATGTTATTTGGGTCAGGCATTTCTGCAGGAGCATGAATCGTAATCGGATCTCCTTTGGTCATGTAGCAGGTAAACTGTACAGACGGTACCGTTGTAATTACAGTCATATCAAACTCCCGTTCCAGACGTTCCTGTACAATCTCCATATGGAGCATTCCCAGGAATCCGCAACGGAAACCAAATCCAAGCGCAGCAGAAGTTTCAGGTTCCCAAACCAGCGAAGCATCATTTAACTGAAGCTTTTCCATTGCATCCCGCAGATCTTCATATTCAGAGGTCTCTACCGGATAGATCCCCGCAAATACCATAGGCTTCACATCTTCAAATCCTTTGATAGCTTCGGCAGCCGAGCGTTCCACATGTGTAATGGTATCCCCTACTTTTACTTCTTTGGCCTGTTTGATACCAGAAATCAGATAGCCTACATCACCTGTATGTACTACATCACGTGGCTCTTTATCCAGACGCAGAATACCAATTTCATCAGCATTGTATTCTTTGCCTGTCGCCATGAACTTCACTTTCTCTCCTTTACGTAGCGTACCATTTTTAATCCGGAATATAACCTCAATACCACGGAAGGAGTTGAATACAGAGTCAAATATCAAAGCTTGTAGCGGTCCATTCGGATCTCCTTTTGGAGCAGGAATACGCTCAACAACAGCATTCAGGATATCTTCGATACCAATTCCTTCTTTCCCACTGGCATGAATAATATCATCCCGGTCGCAACCGACCAAATCTACTACCTCATCCTTTACCTCCTCAACCATTGCACCAGGCAAGTCTACTTTATTCAACACCGGAATAATAGTCAGGTTATTTCCCCATGCCAGAAAGAAGTTAGAGATTGTCTGAGCCTCAATACCCTGTGATGCATCAATCAACAACAAAGCGCCTTCACAGGCTGCAATGGAACGGGATACCTCATAGGAGAAGTCTACGTGTCCGGGCGTATCGATCAGATTAAAAACATACGGTTTTCCCTGATATACATAATTCATCTGAATAGCATGGCTCTTAATGGTAATGCCCCTTTCCCGTTCCAGATCCATATCGTCCAACAGTTGAGCCTGCATCTCCCTTTTAGAAACTGTCTGAGTAAATTCCAGCAGTCGGTCAGCCAGGGTACTTTTACCATGATCAATATGAGCAATAATGCAAAAATTACGGATGTTCTCCATTGAGTTCTTATTTCTTAAGTTCTGTTTTCAGAGTTGAGATCATCAACTGATTACCCAACAAATAAATTTACTTCTACAAAATTAGCAATAAATTTCCGACTCAAACACATTCCCAATCGTATCTTTCCAAAAAGAAAACCTTCCTGTGTAATAAATTGTATTCTCTAATATTGAGACATTGCAACAATTCTGTTAGCTTCAATGCTAAAATCCGGAAGAATACACAGGAAATTCATACAAAAAGTAAGATTTTCATGTACCTTCTTTTACAAAACCAGGAAAAGCCGATGTATATACAGTTTAGTGCAAATGCGTTAAATATGTATCTTTTTATTTCTCAATCAGTAGTATGTTAAGTCGCGTTCGAAAAATTATATCTGACATCTGGTATTTCTTTCCTGTCCAGCTATTGGTTTTACATCTTAAAAAGAACCAGTGGTTGCTTTTATTCTGGGCTATTTTGTTTGGATTTGTACTTCAGGGGGTAGGCACGTTATTTGGTTTGCCGTATCTCTTCCTTGATCCGGAATACAATCATCGGGTTAACTTTGCCAGTCTGCTCATCATTGGGGTTACTCTTGGAGGATTCACTATGGCTTTCCATATCACCTGTTATATTCTGGATGCTCATCGTTGTGGTTTCCTAGGCAATGAAAAAGATCCGTTTCGTAAATTCAGCATAAATAACAGTACCATTCCTCTTATTTTTCTAATAACCTATCTGGTTCAGTTTATTAGTTTTCAACACAAAGAAAACGTACCTGTTAAGGAGCTTATATGGGAATCGTTAGGGTTGCTTCTGGGTAGTATAATTACAGTGGAAATGCTGTTTTTATATTTTACCAGTACAAACAAAGATATTTTCAAAGTTCTAGCGGCCAGTGCAGCCTCCCCGTTACAGCCAAAACAAAAAGTAACCCGTGTCAATGTCATGCGTAAGAAGGTCGATACTGTCCGCAGATATGGCATGCACATTGAATCTTTTCTCGATGCCCGTCTACGTATCCGTCCGGCAGAAAGTCAGTTGATAGATGTCTCAGCAGCCTTAAAGGTACTCCGTCAGAATCACCTGAATGCATTTATTATTCAGGTTTTTGTCTTTCTGATAGTCCTTGGCTTAGGCATATTTCGTGACCTTCCCGGTTTTCAGATACCTGCAGGAGCCAGTATGCTTTTGCTTTTTACACTGGCTACATTGTTTGTAGGAGCTATATCCTTCTGGCTGGGAAAATGGTCTATTCCTGTATTTATCTTAGTTCTGTTTGGCTACAATGAGTTGGTTAAAGCACGAATCATTCAAACCGATTATGAAGCATTTGGTCTTAATTATAAAACAGAAAAGGCAGATTATTCTATTACTCAACTGGATAGTCTTAGCAATTCAGAACACTACCAGGCAGACAAAGACTCAACTCTTGCCATTCTGGAACGCTGGAAAGCTAAGATCACCGATCTTAGAAGCAAACAATTAGTACAAGAAGAAACTACCAGAAAAACTCTGCTTCCCCAAAAAAAGCCTAAGTTGTTGTTTCTTTGTGTCAGTGGTGGTGGAGAAAGAGCCGCTTTATGGACAATGCGGGTCCTTCAGGCAGCAGACAGTTCACTCAATGGTACACTTATCCCTCATACATTTCTGATTACAGGAGCTTCAGGCGGTTTAGTTGGCGCCAGCTATTTCCGGGAACTCTATCTACGTAGCCAGACCGATACTACATTGGATTTATACAATCATAAATACCTGGACAATATCGCAAAGGACAATCTCAATGCTATTACATTTTCTCTGGTAGTAAGTGATATGTTTTTCAAATTTCAACAGTTTAACTATAAAAATCACTGGTATTACAAAGATCGAGGGTATGCCTTTGAGCAACAACTCAATAAGAATACTGAAAATATTATGGATAAAACGGTCATGGATTATCAGGAGCCTGAACGACTAGCCAAGGTCCCCATGCTGCTTTTTTCCCCAACTATTATTAACGATGGCAGAAAACTCTATATATCCCCTCAACATGTCTCTTACATGACAGAAGCAGATCATGTGTCACCTCGTTATCTAATTCCTAAATTGAAAGGTGTTGAGTTTTTGAGATTCTTTGAAAAGCAGGAAGCACATAATCTACGTTTCCTAAGTGCTTTACGAATGAGTGCTACTTTCCCTTACATTACACCCAATGTGGTGCTTCCCAGCGAACCTGCAATGGAAATAATGGATGCTGGATTATCTGATAACTTTGGCATATCAGATGCTATACGCTTTGTATATGTATTCAGAGAATGGATTGCCCGAAATACATCCGGAGTTGTGTTTCTTTCTGTTCGTGATACGCCCAAAGAACATGCAATTGAAAAAAACGAGGATCGTTCACTATTTAACCGAATGTTTACACCTATCAGTAGTCTGTATCGCAACTGGTCACATCTTCAGGATATTAACAATGACAATGTTATTGAATATACACGGGAGATGTTTCCCAAAATTCCCGTACATCAGATTGAAGTCAGCTATGCAACCTACCAAAATGCGGATACAACAGCAATTACGACCAAAGATAGCGTTCGACGTCAGAATTATGAACGGGTGTCTTTAAGTTGGCGCCTGACTGCCCGGGAGAAGCAAAATCTCAAAAATGCTATTTATGATCCCCGCAATCAGGCAGCCCTGGAACGCCTGAAGCAAATTCTGAAATAAAAGTGGTAGACTACTTCTTATTTAATCAACTATTTTAAGATCGATTCCCATAATAATAAGAATCAATAAAATAGCACCTACGATAATTCTATAGTATCCAAATGCCTTAAAACCATATTTGGTCAGGAAGCCAATAAAAAAACGGATAGCAGCCATAGCAACTATAAAAGCCACTATATTGCCGATTACTAAAATTCCCCAGTTATCACTTTGTGCCATAAAAAGTTCGCGATCATCCCACAGACTTTTTGCAGTAGCAGCAAACATAGTAGGTACTGCCAGGAAGAACGAAAACTCAGCAGCCGTTTGTCGGGTTAGCTTTTGTGTAAGCCCTCCAATAATGGTGGCAGCCGAACGACTAACTCCAGGAACCATTGCCAGAGATTGAAATATACCTATCAACAAGGCAGTAGGATAACTGATGGTATCTTCATCAGGAGAATGCTGTTCATTCTTTGCAAACCATTTATCAACAAACAAGAGAATAATGCCTCCCACTAGCAACATAAAAGCCACTACAGTCACACTTTCAAGGAGCTTATCGACAGTAGACTTCAATAAGAACCCAAGAATAGCAGTAGGTAGAAATGCAGCAAATAGCTTAAAGTAAAAATCAAGCCCCTTAAAAAATCGTTTAAAGTATAGTACCACGACAGACAAGATGGCACCAAACTGAATAGCTACAATAAAAACTTTTGTAAAGTCCCCTGGAGGAATACCCAATAAGGCTGCTGTTATAATCATATGACCTGTAGAGGATACAGGTAGAAACTCGGTTAAACCTTCAACAATAGCTAGAATAATGGCATGCAAAATGTTCATAGAATGATGGTAAGATAAGTGATAGTGTTTGAATAAGCTTTTGAAGCTTTTTTAAAGTAAGTTAGACCACATATCTTAAGCAAAACCCGCAGGAAAGTATGCCTTCTGCGGGTGCAAAAATAGTAGTATATAAAAAGTGGCTTAATGTAAACTTACAAAGCCCTTAAATGCCTGTTCAGAGACTATTTTGGTTTACGTAGGATCGCAAAAAACTCAACAACAAATCCACTTAATACAATCAATGGTCCGATTGTTAGTCCCAGAGCACCAAAGCCAAAAGGTTCTTTATCCATTGACATTACAATAAAACCAATAGTAATCAAGGCAATACCTATTAACATAATCAGGTAGTTTTGCTTGCCGAATGCCAGTTTATTTTTGTTGTCCATATCTTAAATAGTATAGTTAAATTCAAATGAATACAAAGTAGTGACAAAACAGAACCTAATACAGCTCATCCAGTGACATATTTAAATATTTGTTCAACGCCCGATAAGAACTTCCCATACTAACCAGTATGCCTAATGTGCACAAGCCACCAAAGAACATATACAACGCACGAGGCTCTTGTATTAGAGTAAACAATTCCAGTTCAGATGCGGCATAGGATAAAAGACCATACAACCCAGCAGAAGCTAGTAGTCCACCAAAAAGTCCATAGAAAACAGCACGAAACAGGAATGGCTTTTGAATAAATGATGATGTTGCTCCTACTAGTTGCATACTCCGGATTAAGAATCGCTGAGAATACATAGCTAATCTTAATGTGTTATTAATCAGAATAAAAACAGCAACAAACAAAATAATAGCAAAACCCAGTAAAACCCATGTTAACTTATAAATATTTCGGTTTGCCTCCTCTACCTGTTGCTCCAGATACACAGCTTCAAATACACCTTTCACAGACTCCAGATCTGTTTTAATCTGACGCATCATCTCCTTCTGATATAACTCAGGTTTGATACGAATAACATAGGCATCACGTAGAGGATTTTCACCAAGTAAGGTTACAAAATCTTCGTGCGTTTCTTTAATAAATTTACGGGCAGCCTCATCTTTGGATATAAAACGGATTTGAGGTCTGTTATCTATTACAGACAAATAATCCTTTTTCCGCATCTTCTGCCCAACTTCTCTGATCTCATCTGTATCCATGTATTTATCCAGATACACATAGACTTCAATCGTATTTTTAATGGAATCAGACAGGCGAAAAGCCTGTAAGGCCAATAAGCCACTGAGTCCCAATACAAATAAAGCAAAGGTAATGCTAAAAATAACTGTCACGTATGGATAACTACCAAAACGTTTGTATGTACGGTTTTTTTTCAATGGTATGCGGTATAAGTAAACAGTATTTCCAAATCCATTGTATCAAAGGCAAAGGTAGGAATTTACCTTTAATCTTTACACATCAGCCAAAGATACTTAAAGAAGTGGTATAGAATAATTATAAAACAAAAAGCCTTCCTGAATATCAGGAAGGCTTTTGAAGAATATGTTATATTATTTACGATTGACAAGCATCTTGTTCAGAGAATCAATCAATGGTTTTTCAGTAATTAATACACTTTGAATAGGAGCAGGTTGTATCTGACTGATATTCAATTTGTAAAAGTTTCCTTCATAATACAGATAAGTTGTATTCTCTGCAGGCATATCCAGAAACGTATAAGGCTTATCAAAACCAAGCAATGCAATACGTCCGTTACGGTAATAGTAATGTAGTTTTAATGTTTCATTTGTATTATCAACCACATTTAACCGATTAGAGGAAGAGGTATTACCATACATGGCTGGCTTCTCGATAACAGGTTCTGAATCAATCTTTTTGATACCATCTTCCTGTGAAGGAGCACTTACTTCAGTATCAGCAGCTGCGACGATTAACTGATCAGCAGATTGAGAATTCTTACGTGTAGTATAGGTTTTTCTCGATGTCGTTTTTACGGGTAAAGAAGATTTTTCTAAAGACTTACTTACAGATACATTTGTTTCTGTCATAGCTTCTGCACCTTCATTGTTTGCGTTAGCATTAGGAGAAATTTCAGGAGTCTGTGTTGTAGGAGATGTTGCTGATATAGTAGCAGGTACATTTACAACAGCAGTGTTAGAAGTAGTTCCTTTCAATGAAGAGTAACCAAACCAGCTCAACAATCCGATCAAAGCTAGTCCTCCAACCCACATCCCGGCAGAGGCAGCACCACTCCAGGAAGAATTATTACTAACATCAATCTGATTCAGGCGGTTCTTCAATTGCGCCTTCCGATAGCTTTGAAGATTGGTAACGATCTCCTTTTGTAACAAAAATTCGTTGTATAACAGAGGATCTTTCTGAACCAACTGCTCAAAATCAGCCCTCTCATCTGCAGAAAGCTCGTTTCTCAGGTAAGCATCGATCATCTCCGAATGTTGGTACTCTTTGTTCATGAGTATTTTCTACTTTGGGTGGTACACAAACTGAAAGCTGGTTATCTTATAAGTATTTTAATCCATGAAATCACTGGCTTTATACTTGGCTTTAATCAACTCATCCAGTTCTTTTTTACATTTGTATTTCTTTGTTTTAGCTGTATCTGCGTTAGCAAATCCAAGCAAATCAGCAATATCGTGCATGGACAAATTATCAAAGTAATAGTATGTCAGAATACGACGACATGTTTCTCCCATCTGATTAATACAGCGATTGATAATGTCAATTCGTTCTTGCTGATCAAAATCCAATTCTTCTTCTGTGTCCTTCTCTTCATTGCTCATTCTGCTCTTACGCTCCAATTCCTTGCGCCATAAATTCTGGCAAATACTATACAGGAAGGTGCTGATCTTGGAAGAAAGCATCAGATTGCCACTAGTTACCTTTTGCCAGAACACGATTAAGGCTTCCTGATAAATATCCTTTGCTTCGTCTTCTGTTCCGTTATTATTGATGACTAACTTAGTCATCATTTTAAAGTTTTTTTTGTAAAGGTAATCCAGTGCACTCTCATCGCCTTTCCTGATTCGTTCAAGGATTTCGCTATCCCTCATTTTTAAGCAGTGCTAAGATTTAATACTAAATAACAAAGATTGGTAACCAACCTGAATACACTTTAAATCAGGCAGAATGCCTTTTTAGAATTTCATATACCTGTTTATACAACTTATGGGTTAAAATTAACAATTCCTTAGTCAAATCCCAAGTACCAGGTATAATGTAAGCAGACCGTTATGTAATATTTTCATTTTTCTCGAATGTATCTACAGCAAAAGATTATTTTCAGATTCTTATTCTACACTCCTGTTATTCAGTTACACATTTCACTGTTAGGGTATCTGGTTACTTTTTTTGTCCAAAAAATTGACATAATAGCGGTTTATCGCGTTCTATGAATATTTCTTCTAGTAGGCCTATAGTATATAAATCTGCAAAACCGCGTAAAAAAACGTTATCATATACCTAGCAAGATTTATATAAGATACTTCTGAAACCAGATATAATAAGTTCATTTATGTGTTGCTTTATAGAGAATTTCGGAAAGGAAAATTAGTCTATAAAGTTCTAAAATCAATTAAAAACGTCCCGATTTCTCAGTGAAAAAAAATATTTTTCACTGAGAAATATTTTTCTAAAATAGCCTAAAAATAGCATGCCAGCACTTGTAATAAAAGAAAAGAACCGAAGCGGAAACCGCTACGGCTCTTTAGTAATTATCCATAACCACCTATTTATGTATCGTTAAAAGCGCATTAATTGCTGCTTAAATTTCCTTGTGTCATCTCTACAAATGTGATTTCAACCCGGCGATTTTTCTTTTTCTCTTCTTCGTTAGCATTATCATTCAATGGTTCTGTCTGACCATAACCTTTGGCATTTGCCCGTTTGGCGACAATTCCTTTTCCTACCAAGTAGCCTACCACAGCTTTTGCACGACTATCAGAGATGGCCAGGTTACGATCTGGAGTACCTGAATTATCTGTGTGACCAGCAATCTTTACACCGTATGTAGGGTTCTTTTTAAGAAACTCAAATACTTTATCCAGTTCAGGCTTTGCATCTGCTTTCAGATCAGCTTTATCTGTATCAAAGTAAACGATATATACCTGGTTGGGTTTTAACACTGTAGATTGTGTAATTACTTCTTTCTTCGCATTGGCAGCAGCCTGGGCAGCTTTCGTATCCAGAGCAGCCATAGTGTAGACAGTTTCATTACCTACTTTGGTTGCCTGCATTTTACCACTGGCATCATTGTACATATACTTTGCTTCAGCAGCTGTTTCATTCTTTGTTACAGCGGACACATCGGTTGGATCAGAGTAAACCGATTCCAGAAGAGCTCCTAAAGCAAGTGAATCTTCAGCTGTCAGGATCTTACCCATCAACGCATACACATTATCATTATTGGACTTAGCCTTTCCTTTATCCACATCTTCAAATGCATTCTTTACTGCAATTCCTTGTCCAACTACCTTTCCATCTTTCATAACCGGTAACAGTACAATTTCCTGATACAATTCATAGAAATAATCCTGGTTGGGCACATGAATATTGACCAGATAAGGCTTAAAACCTTCGGCCTCAATGATCATGTCGTACTGACGGTTAGGAGGGAAAATAATCAGGTAGTCACCTGTTTTTGCGTTGGGATTATAGACACCTTTGATAACTTCGTTAGTCAGCTTATCTACAACTTTGATTGTTGTCTTAACAGGCTTTGCAGGTTCACCAGCCAAAATTCGGCCTTTCATTAAAGTTAGTGCTACAACACCCAGTTCTTCAGGGATACCCAGGAAGTAGATATCACTACCACCTTTACCACCTGGACGATCTGAAGAAAAATATCCTTTTTTACCATCTGCTGAAAGTGCAAAGTAACTATCATTGTAAACTGAGTTAACAGGAGCACCTACGTTTGTTGGAGTAGTCCACTTTCCTTTGTCGTTCACAGCTTTAAAGATATCTGTGCCACCCATAGAGTTAGGGCCATTGGAAGTGAAATACAATGTTTTCTTATCTGGATGGATGAATGGAGCTTCTTCGTCATATTTTGAGTTGACAGTAGGCCCCAAATTCACAGGAGCACCCCATGACCCGTCTGCCTGCTTCTCAGCTTTATAGATATCTAGTCCACCTAAACCTCCCGGACGATTACTTGCAAAGTATACAACTTTCTCGTCAGGAGTAAAGCTTGCACTGTTTTCCTGATAGGTTGAGTTTACTTCTCGTCCTAATTTAGCAGGAGCACCCCATTTATCACCCTGTAGTACAGAAGAATATATATCTGCACTATTGGCTGTAGTTCCAATATACACAAGCAACTTCTGCCCATCAGGTGATAAACCTACAGATCCAATATTGCTTCGTACACCATTGGCTACTGGCACCGGAATACCTACACTTTGTGAAGGACCCCACTGACTTCCGTTTTTATGGGTAATCATCACATCCTCATATTCCTTTACAGAACTAGTGCCTGGAGTTGTATTTTTCTTAATAGTAGTATATATCAATACCGATTCATCAGCAGAGATTACCGGACCATATTCAGTAGAAGGTGTATTGATAGCATCAACACTTTGTATAAATACATCCTCCGGTTTGGATGTCAATGATTTTGCCACATTACACTGCTGCACTAATTTAGCAGCTTCTGTAACCAGCTCAACATTGTTATCTGACTGGCGGAAATTATTCAAAGCAGCTATTGCATCATCAAATTTCCCACTCAGATGCAAGGATTTACCATACCAAAAATGAACTTTGTTTGGCACATCCTGACTTTTGCTCTCAATAGCAGATTTTAAATAGGGCAGACCCTTCTGAGGCTCTCCGGCCTGTGTATAACACAAACCCAATGCATAATGGTTGGCAGGGTCATTAGGAATTAACTTATCCAGCTCCAGATATACAGGAATGGCTTGTTTATAATCCTTAGCAGCCAGAAATGCATCTGCTTTTTTAATCCTTTTTGCTACTTCCGGGTTCTTGTCCTGTGCCCAACCATCAGTATGGACCGTAAGTAACGCTCCCGAGATGAGCAAAGCGGCCAGTGTGTGCAGTCTTTGATTCATTTTTTTATCTGATTCTGATTTCGAAGTTCTGAGTCTATTATCTTACCTGTTTTGTTCAGCAGGTAAAATACCAGGCAGGGAACATTGAACGTAAGAGATCCTGTTTAACACTTATTTTGTCGATTACCTTATGCAATATTAATAGATAAGAACGCCCAATGCTGGTCACAAACAAGCAATAGGATGCACAGCTAATATTTCAGTGCTTTTTACACAAAAAATGCACACAATGATCAGAGAAAGCCTTTCTGAAGGATTATAAGGGGTATAAGCAAATGTAAGACCTCTGTATTTTTTAACAAGTTCTGTCAGAATAACAGTAAAAAAGGATCACTTGCTACAAAATAAGGTATACTCTGCTCACACGATGTGAGGCGTAAAAGAAATTAAATCGCTGTTTTTGAATTCTTTTTTGGTCAATGGATGCAGTTACTCAACACTGATAGATCCATTCACATCCAAGACATATGGTTATTTTTATACTAACTTTACTGTTGATTCCTCTTAATGCATACAGGTAACCAACTTTATGCTTAAATCATATTAACAATAATGAGAGTCAGTCAAATAGAATAAAGTTTAACAGCATAGCATGGAGAACGCAAAATGAAGAAGGAATAGTATAGCCCGATATATGTGATCAGATCTGTTAGACCAACATACACAACGTTTCCCTTATACAAAAGTTTTTTTGATAAGACGAAAATAGTATACTACAGATAGAATTAGCTGTTAGCCAACAACCTCGAAGGAAAGTAGAAAAAATGTGTCAGGTATTATTTTACTCTGGCAACAACAGAAGGCAATTGTTTTTGAGTCATACTTTGTAAGTTGGCAATTTTATCAGAGCCAGGGTAAAGAATAGTAGCTTTGTTCAATAATTGCATACATTTCTCGTATGTCCCTCTATTAAAGGCCTTAACAGCTTCGTTAAAATATTGTAAGCCTGCCAGGTTTGATAAGGTTATTATTTTATTGCAAGGTCTTGCCTGAGTAATTTCATTGGAAGCGTACCAAAGTTCCCTGCGCAAAATCAGCATCTCATCATCAGATACAAATCCATTATCCGGATCTGTTGCATCTATCAGATAGGTACTCCGTACGGTATGTACACGTAAATACACATGTCGGTTCATCTCCCTTATTTCAGTGGAAAAACCAAGCTTTCCCAGTACCCATGCATACAAAGCTGTGCCACTCACACAATTATATGTGCTGTCCTGAAGGCTGGTAAAAAGTGGATAAGGTTGATAATGGTACAAATATCGTTTATGAACCTGTTTAAATACATAATAGAGGAACTGAGATTCTGCCAGAAATTTTTTGCGTTTTTTGGCTAACTGCAAACATAGTGAGGTAAGTTCCGATTCTTTTTGGAGGAATAAGCTATCTGTGATAACAGGATCAGCAGCAAAAAAATCTGCCAGTCCTTTACCAGAAGAATCAGTCCATTGCGTAAATACTTTCTCTTCAAATGAAGAGTGCCAACGGATAGCCTGCCCCTTTGCTCCATCCATTGCTATTCCTGATAAAATCAGAACCCAGATATAGATAACTTGTCTCAATGCAGTAAAGTATTGGCATAATGATGTTTAACATTCTAAACAAATTTAACATTAATTTAACAATTACATAACATTGAATACTAAATTATATTACATCAAACAAAAAACGCTCTCAGTTAATGAAAGCGTTTTTTATTCTATCTATTTAAGATTCTTTATTAACTTATACCATAATATTGACAGATGTACGAACCTGGGCTTTTAAGGCTTCCAAAGCCACTTCCATGCTGTCAAAATGCAGAATTTCAATAGAAGAACCTGCTCTTGCCTGCTCATGCATTTCTTCTGCAGAGATCTGGGTAAACGCTTCAGGTGACATTACAATAAATGCAGTCTTTACTCCTATTTTTTCCTGAGCAGGAATCCATACATCTGCAATGTAAGCAGATACATCCTCACTAAACATTTCCATATTACAGTGGTCAGCTACAACATAGGCAAGCCCTAACTTTTCCATATATGGATTGGTAATCTCTGCCACTCGTTTCACTTCTTCCAGTGTCAGAAAACCTTTCCACAAATGAAACACGCACTTTAGTTCTACATTGTAACCAAAAGTCCCAAACGATTCATCGATCAGAACTTCCATAGAGGGGAGTTGAGGCATATTTTAGTTTAGTTATGACGGATTTCAGGAAATAGACACATCAGAATCCGAGCGATATATCTATCCATAACGACATTCCGCTCTTCCTGATTTATGACCACTAATTTCGGTAGAAACCGATTATTTATCTGCTATTTTTTGAAGCGTTTCTTTCAGTCGTAAGGTTAAATCTGAAAATGTATCGTTGGTAGTAAGAAGAACAATAGGCAAATAGTGTATGTAGATAGTTATAGTATCACTACCACTCTGAAGATCAATATTTTCCAGAGACACTTCTTTGTCAGAAGCATAGAGCAAATGTACCTTTCGAACGCCTAAGGCGGTGGCATATGCATGCATCTGGTACAGATCACCCTGAGCAGGTTGTATTTTATATTTTGTGTCCCATACAGTCTGGTGTAATGGTAGCCAAATATCAGGTTTTACTAACAAATTACGTTGCTTACTACTGGTTGCCCAGGTAAAATGTTTTTGGACTATTACCTGCCACTGAGGAAAATGTGTTTGCACAAAACCCGCCACAAAATCTTCAAAAACACGCTCCATGGGTACTAAAAATGCAATATTCACAGGTTGGTGCTGTCGATATGTACCTATGTCTCCAATGAGAAAGAAGCGACACATGTCTATTACTTTTTGGTGTTCCGGATAGAGTCGATTCAGGTGTACACTATCACAATCAGATGTGGTACAACCTCGTAGTTCTACATCTTCTAGTAAATGCAGAATGTCCTGTAATGCTCCGTATGTTTCTCCTTTTGCATACGGAAACAACAGAGACACAGTATATTTTACTATCTGATTAAAAAGATTATTTATAACAAAAGGTTGCTGTTCGGTTTGCATCTGTTGCCATAAACCCTTTGCTATTTGTTCATTTATATAATGTTGTACAGCTAGTTTCCCTCTAAGAAAATCTGTTTGCCCTGTATACGTCTGATAGGTTAAATAAGGTTGTTCCTGTAGTAAGTTTCGTGTAAAATTTGCAAAAAAATGTATCCACTGAGTAAGGATATCCAAAATAGCATTGTCAGATTCTATCCATTGAAACGGAAAATGGATATGACGACAATAGGACAAATAAAAAGGGAGATGTGCAAGAGTTTGTGTGGAAAATGCAGTTTCCTTAAATAACTTAGGAATCAAAACGATTGTAAGACTCTGAAAAGAAATAACTCCGGCATAATTACATGCACGAATACTCCGCCCATCAAATTGAAGAAATGGTTGTCCATCAAAATTCTCTTCAAGCACCTCTTCTGTATACTTGTATATCCAATACCTGTTTTGCCAGACCTTCTGCAAATAGTATTTCAATGCTTCTGGTTCAATGTCATCAGGAAGAGTCACTTTATCTCCATATTCATATAAATAAAGAATGTTTGATTTTTTTTTACTTGTCATGTCCATATTTCCCAAATACGTTCGTCTTAGAGAACAAAGATTTATAAAACATCTATCATTTTAAACCTAATTTGTATGAAAGATTTCATGCTCATTTACCGAAACTCACTGGAAGTTGAAGAATCGTATGCCCAACAATCTTCCGAAGCGATGCAAGCTAGCCTGGCAAAATGGAGTGAATGGCTAGGTGCACTTGCTCAACAAGACAAGCTTACGGATGGTGGACAACCCTTATACCCTCAGGGAAAGATCTTGAAAGGTAAAGCCAAGAAAGTAACAGATGGTCCCTATATAGAAGGAAAAGAAATCGTAGGAGGCTATTCGATTATCAAAGCCACTGACTATGAGGAAGCGTTGAATCTTGCGAAAGGTTGTCCAGTATTGGAAGACGATGGTTTAATAGAAGTGAGAGAAATCATCATATTATCCTGATTTTCTTGCATTTACATTCCTCTATTTTTAAAGTCCGGATGATATCAAACATCATCGGGACTTTTTTTTTACTTAAAATAGCTGTACATTTTACATAAAAACAAGAATGGACAGTAATCAGGCAGGTCATATAACACTGGAACGAATTCTTAAACAGGAATCAGGCAAGTTAATTTCAGTATTAACACGCATTTTTGGATCACATAACCTGGAATTAGCTGAAGATGTAGTACAGGATACACTGTTAAAAGCAATGGAACAATGGCATGAGGGTATTCCCGAAAATCCGACTGCCTGGTTGTTTGTTGTAGCTAAAAACAAAGCGCTGGATGTGATACGACAACAAAAACGCACACACGAATTTGCCAAGGATATTACATTACTGCTTGAATCCGAGTACACTCTTCATCCAACATTAAATCAGTTGCTGGATGAAAATGAGATCAAAGATGATCAACTTCGGATGATGTTTGCCTGCTGCCATCCGGACCTTAGTGAAGAAGCTCAGGTTACATTAATTCTCAAAACGTTATGTGGCTTTAGTACAGCAGAAATCGCTCGTGCCTATCTTTCTTCTGAAGAAACCATTACCAAACGTTTATATCGTACACGACAACTTTTTCGTGAAGGAAAGATTCAGTTTGAAATCCCTTCTGAGGAGGATTTGCCCCAAAGGTTAGAAGCTGTTCTTACAGCTGTGTATCTCATCTTTAATGAAGGCTATAATTCCACCCACCACACAGATTTGATTCGTCAGGATCTGGTAGAAGATGCCATGTATTTGATCAAAATGTTGAGTGAACATTCTGTTACCAATCATCCGAATGTATTGGCACTGATGGCATTGATGTGTTTTCATGCAGCACGTATTCCGGGAAGGCTGGATGAAAACGGAAATATTCTGTTGTTAAAGCATCAAAACCGCCATCTCTGGAATAAGGAGTTGATTTGGTTTGGGAAAGGGTGTCTGGATGCAGCAGCAGAAGGTGGAGAACTTAGTCGATATCATCTGGAAGCAGGTATCGCACATGAACATTCTAATGCGGACACTTATGATATGACAGATTGGGATAATATTGTATACCTGTACAATCTACTTTACCAATTATATCCCTCTCCTATTGTTGCTCTAAACAGAGCTATTGCCATTGGAGAAACAGAGGGTGCACAGGCAGGACTAGAAGCAATTGAAGAAATACCTGATAAGGATACACTAAAAGAATTTTATTTACTACCGGCCACATTAGGAGAGTTTTACAAGCAGCTTGGCCAACCAGACATAGCCAGAACACATCTGGAGACAGCGTTATCCCTAACCCAGTCAGAAACAGAAAAAACTCTGCTACGATCCAAGATAGCTCAACTTACTTATAATTAAGCCTTGCTACCAGTAAAAGGGGTTCTTTTTCTAAAGAGCCCCTTTTACTTTAGAGACTATACTCATTATTCCACCGGATAAGAAATACCTGACTGACGTTTCTGTGCTGCTACAGCTCTTTCCAGTTCAGGGTGTGGTTTGTGTCCACGTGACCACATAGCATAAATAGCAGGAATAATGAATAATGTAAGAACAAGCGAAAAGGTAGTCCCTCCTACAATCACAATCCCCATACCCATGCGACTTTGCGCGGCAGCCCCCAAGGCAACTGCAATAGGTAATGCCCCTAATGCAATAGCCAGACTTGTCATTAGAATAGGACGCAAGCGAGACTCAGCAGCTTCCATGATAGCATCCATTTTGGATTTTCCGTGCTCACGTAGCTGATTCGCGAATTCTACAATCAGAATACCATTTTTAGTAACAAGGCCAATCAGCATAATTGTCCCGATCTGGCTGAAAATATTCCATGTCTGCCCAAACAGCCATAGTGAGAACAATGCACCGGCAACTGCCATTGGAACAGTCAGAATGATGATAAAAGGATCCATGAAGCTTTCAAACTGAGCAGCCAGAATCAGATAGATTAATAATAAGGCCAAACCAAATGCAAACAATGTGTTAGAGCCACTTTCTCTGAAATCCCGTGATTCACCAGCCAGATCTGTAGAGAAGCTATCATCCAATACACGTTCTGCAATACGATCCATTGCCTCAATACCATCTCCTATACTCTTTCCGGGAGCCAGACCTGCAGATACTGTTGCTGATAAAAAACGATTGCTATGGTATAACTGTGGTGGACTACTTTGCTCTTTTATAGTAACTACATTGTCCAATTGTATCAAATCACCTGCTGTATTTCGTACAAATATTGAAGCCAGATCCAATGGATCATCACGATCTTTCTTATCAAATTGCCCAATGACCTGATACTGCCTGCCACTCTTCATAAAATAGGCAAAACGTTGGCCACTCAGCGCTAACTGCAACGATTGAGCAACATCTATAACAGAAACTCCCAGGCTTTGTGCTTTGTCTCTATCTATTGAGACATCAAGTTCAGGTTTATTAAACTTTAAATTCACATCTGAGGATGAGAATGTTGGATCATTTTGCACTGCGTCCATGAATTCAGGAATTTTCTCTTCCAGTTTCTGGAAATTAGGAGCCTGAATAACGTATTGGACTGGTAACCCTCCTCTTCTGTTCACAGCAATAGTGGGCTGTTCGGTTACCAGAATACGTGCTTCAGAATAGCGTCGCGTCATCTGTGTGAGCTTACCAGCAATCTCCTTTTGGCTACGTTTTCGCTCCTCGGGTTGAGTCAATGACATTATCATCCGTCCACTATTTGTAGAAGCTGTACCAAACCCTGGAGATGTAATAACCAGATTCACCTTTTTCTCAGGAATGGAATCATTAACCAACTCCATTAACTCCTGCATAAACCGATCTGTATAATCATAAGATGAACCCTCGGGAGTAGTTACCTGTACACGCAAATAACTCCTGTCATCATAGGGTGCTGTCTCTTTTTGAAGAATGGTATAAAACAATACAATCAATCCTACACAACCCAGCACAACAGGAATGCTTAGCCACTTACGTTTCATAAAGCCTCCTAAAGCTTCTGCATAAACAGAATTTAATTTTTCGAAGTAAGGCTCTGTCTTCTCGTAAAACCATGACTTTTTATGTACATCTTTAATCAAGTACGCATTCAGCATAGGCGTTAATGTTAGTGAAACAAATGCTGAAATAAGTACTGCGGCGGCAATAACAACTCCGAACTCCCGGAATAATTGTCCCACAAATCCCTGCAGAAATATAACAGGCAGGAATACTGCTGCCAGGGTAATAGAAATGGAGATAACAGCTATAAAAATCTCGTTAGATCCCTTAATAGCAGCCTCGATAGGACTCATTCCTTCTTCTACCTTTTTAAAAATATTCTCAGTCACCACAATCCCATCATCAACCACAAGCCCCGTTGCCAGTACAATTGCCAGGAGTGTAAGTACATTGACCGAAAAGCCAAACATATACATGATAAAGAAGGTCGCAATCAATGAAACCGGAATATCAATTAATGGACGAAAGGCAATGCCCCAATCCCTGAAAAACAGGTAAATAATGATAACTACCAGAACCAGTGCAATAATGATAGTCTCAGCAACTTCAGTAACAGACTTCTTGATAAATAAGGTATTGTCTACTCCCACGTTTAGTTGTAAATCTTCAGGCACTTCATTTTTGATCTGCTCCAAACGTGTGTAGAAGGCGGAAGCTACTTCCAGGTAATTAGTACCTGGTTGAGGAATCACCGCCAAGCCAACCATAGGTGTTCCAGACTCTGTCATTTGTGTCTCCAGATTCTCCGGACCAAGGATAGCTTTACCAATATCACTGAAACGCACGATTTTATCTCCGGAAGTCCGGATTATTAGTCTGTTAAACTCTTCATCTGAAGAAAGATTACCTAATGTCTTTACAGTCAGTTCTGTATTAGCACCAGTTACTTTTCCGGAAGGCAATTCTACGTTTTCCCTGGTTAGTGCAGTTCTGATATCTGACACTGTTAGACCATAGGATGCCAGCTTCATAGGATCAATCCATAAACGCATCGCATATTTTTTCTGTCCATAGATCTGTACACTACTTACTCCCGGAATGGTTTGTATACGTTGTGCAATTACGTTCTCAGCATAATCACTTAGTTCTAGTGGATTTCGTGTTTTACTACGTACTGTAAGAATAATAATCGGCTCAGAATCTGCATCTGCTTTGGAAACAACCGGAGGAGAGTCCAGATCCTGTGGCAAGCTCCGTGTTGTCTGAGATACTTTATCACGCACATCATTGGCAGCTTCCTCCAGATTTTTATCCAGGTTAAACTCTATTGTAATATTACTTGTTCCTTGTGTACTCGAAGAAGATATATTTCGGATACCATCAATGGAGTTAATAGATTTCTCCAAAGGCTCTGTAATCTGAGACTCAATAATATCAGCATTAGCTCCTGAATAACTGGTACGTACAGAAATAGTAGCTGGGTCAATAGAGGGATATTCCCGAATCCCAAGAAACGTGTATCCAATAACACCAAATAAGATCAATATCAGATTGACTACAATGGTGAATACTGGTCTTTTAATACTTAATGTCGATAAACTCATAGAAAGTTTATTTTACAGATTCACTTACTTACCGAGAGAACAGAAAAATTCATTCCTCTCCTTTTCCTTATCTTTAGAGGCGGTATTATATTATTTACCGGGTTGTATCAATAACTACCCTGACTGGTGATTCAGGTTTCAGAGACATAACCCCACTTGTCAAAACAGTATCTCCAGGATGCAAACCTGACGTAATCAGAATATCTTTTTCCCGTCTGGTAGAAGTTTCTACCTTTACTTCTTTTGCTTTTCCATTTTCACTTACAAAAACTTTCTTGCCATCCTGAATAGGGACAATAGCTTCTGTTGGAATCAAAATTGCGTCATTAATAGTAGTTAAGGGTAACTCGACACTGGTAAATGCACCTGGCAAAAGTTCTCCTTTGGGATTATCTGCCAGAGCCCGTAATTGCAGTGTACGGGTTGTGACATCTATACGTGGCTCAATAGCATACACACGTGCCGTATATTTTTTTTCAGAACCTGCTACCGTAAAGTGAACCTCCGTATTAACTTTTAACTGATTCATATACTTTTCAGGGACAGAGAAAGTCACTTTCACAGGATTTGTATTTACAAGATTTGCTACTGTAGTAGTTGAAGATAAATACTCTCCTACAGAAATTGCACGTAAACCTATCGTTCCTGTAAAAGGTGCTCGAATCTGTGTTTTCTCCAATTGAGCCCGAATGAGTCGGGTCTGAGCCTGTAATGCCCGAAGATCAGCCAACGCCACATCGTATTCCTGCTGACTGATACTTTCCACAGCCAGAAGCTTACGCGAACGTTCCTCATTGGCAGCAGATAGCTTTTCACGGGTAAGAGCCTGAGAAAGCTGTGCTTCCAGTTCCTGATTATCAATCTGAATCAGTAACTGGCCTTCTTTCACTATACTCCCTTCTTTAAAATAGATTCCTTTCACAAGACCAGACACCTGGCTACGTATCTGAACCTGTTCATTGGCATCAAGGGAACCTGATACAGCAATTGCATCTGAAAAACGTTGCGGAGTTGCTACTACACCTGAAACCTGTACAGGTCTGGATGCACCTCCTTTGCCTCCTCCCTTTCCAGAAGCTGTAGCCTCATCTTTTTTCTTATTCTGTATAATTCGGTATGCAACTAAAACACCCAGGCTTATAATGACTATTGCATAAACAATATATTTTACCTTCATAAATTTCACTGTATTGTAAATTTCTCTATCTCTAGTAGTAATAACTGCAATATAGTAGCTAATGTTATACAAACAATAAAGTAAATAGAACTATAATTGCCTCTGTATATTATCTATATGCACTCTTTCATGGTTAGATAATTCACTTTTTAATGAAAGTGAAACAAGCTTCCATTTTATTTACGATTTTTTCTCAAACTTATTCACCAAATCAACGTCCATTCAAAAAAGATACTATTTTTGCCCCCAGAACGTGAGTTTTCAGCATTGTTTTTTATACAGGGGCTGTGGTCAATTGGAAGACACTTCGACTCCGGATCGAGGAGGCTACAGGTTCGAGTCCTGTCAGCCCCTACCCTATTTTATTGTATATGAGACTGTAGCTCAGATGTGGAAGAGCGCCTACCCTGCAACTAGGAGGTCGGAAGTTCGAACCTTCCCAGTCTCACTAAATACTTCTGGAGGGAGTAGTTCAACGGAAGAATATCCGGTTGCTAACTGGAAGGGTACAAGTTCGAGTCTTGTCTTCCTCCATCTTTCTGTAATTAAGCAAGGCTTAGGTGATTAGTGGGTTTTGACATATCAAAGAAAGGAGTAAAAATTAAACCCAATTCTTCCAGATACTCATAAGTGCATGAATGATACTGAAAATACTTCCCCGACAAAAGACGACTCATCAAAACTAGACATAGAAGTTATAGTTTCTTTATTAGAGCTCATAACTAATATATTGAATGATATCCTAGACTAACCATGTCAGAAACCAACAACGAAACAGACAATGTAATGCAGTTGCTACAATCGAGCCAGTTGGAGAGTATCGAGTTAGGATTAGTATTGGCAGATTTGCTCCAAATTGACACAACAAAGTTCAAAGAAGATATAGAAATTGCGTTTAGTTTAATATCTGATAATCAAGAGATTCTTATAAGTGAGAAAATATGGAAGGTAAAAACACAAAAGCGGCTGAATTTGTCAGGATATAACTTAACTTTTATTCCACCTCCGATCAAATACTTTACAGATATTACTTCCTTATATGCCGAAAAGAATCAATTAACCTACTTACCAGCAGAATTTGGAAGTCTAACAAAGTTGGAAACCTTATATGCTCCTACAAACCAATTAACCACCCTTCCACCAGAAATCGGGCACCTTAAATATTTGTATCACATTGATTTACAAAACAATCAATTAACATCTATTCCTCTTCAAATCATTGATTGCACAAATCTGACAAAACTATGGCTAGAAGATAATTTACTATCCACATTCCCTGAGGAAGTATCTAAACTCAACAACCTCGAAGTTCTTAATCTAGGTAAGAATCTGTTACGTGAAATACCCATAGGAATTACGCAAATCATCCAATTAAAAGAATTACACCTTCATCATAATCTTTTAGCTGTTATTCTCAAAGAACTATTCAATCTCACAAACCTAATTACTCTCTCTCTGGATCAAAATCAGATCAATTATATACCCACTGATATTGGAAAATTAACACAATTAGTAACTCTCCATATAGATAGAAACCTAATAGGTTCTATCCCTGCAGAAATTGGACTGCTCAAAAGGTTAGAGACATTAGATATTAATTCAAATCAGTTGACTTCACTACCATTACAGATTGGCAAACTTACCAATCTAAAACATCTTGCCGTTGATAATAATTACCTACATTCTATTCCCTCATCTATTGGTAACTTGAAATCGCTTACAGTCTTTTATTTGCAAGCAAACCACCTTACATCTCTTCCACCAGAAATTGCGAATCTAACCAATCTTAGCTTTTTATCATTAGAAGATAACCCTATCTCAAATTCTGAAAAAGAAAAGATTAAAACCTGGCTCCCTAATTGTAAAATTAACTTTGAGTAAAATCAATGTCGGAATCCAACAGCGAAAAAGAGAATGTAATGCGGTTATTACTTTCTGGTCAATTGGAAAGTATCACGGTAGGACTGACAATATCAGATTCTCTAGCAATTGATATTGAGGACTTTAAAAGAGATATAGAAGAACTGTATGATTGGATTGTCAGGATTCACAGATGGGAAAAAAGTGTAGTATTATTGAGTGAGAAAATATATCATATAGTACACCAGACACATATCTATTGCTCAGACAAGGATACATCTACAGACTCTGTAAAAGTATCTCATATACCTACAGGAATTAAATATATGGTAAATCTGATATCTATAGACCTTTCCTATAATCAGATTGTGGAATTACCTGTTGAAATTGGTTGTCTTACTAATCTGGAAGAATTATATCTGGATTACAACTTACTATCTATTCTTCCTAACGAACTTGGAAATTGCTACAATCTGTATGAATTAAGTTTAGCAGGCAATTGCTTGCATACATTAACAACAGCAGTTGGCAAACTGATTCACTTAGACATCCTGAATCTGGGTAAAAACCAACTACACTCCATTCCAACCACAATAGGGTATTGTAAACACTTACGATATATGAATATATCAGATAATAATCTTACCTCTATCCCTCCAGAAATTGGCGATCTCAAAAATCTAACTGATTTAAGATTAAGTAATAATCCATTAGGATCTCTTCCATTAGAAATTGGTCAATTGTCCAACCTTACGAAATTGAAAGTGGATGCAACCCAACTCAAGACACTGCCAGAAGAAATAGGCAATTTGAAAAATCTGGAAGAGTTTATATCAAAGGGAAATCATTTTTCGTGGGAGGATCAGGTTAAGATCCGTACCTGGTGGCCTAACCTAAAGATTAAATTTAAATAAACCACTCCAGCTAAAACAGTACATTTTCAGTGTAAATCATACCTTGAACCTCATATATTTCTGCAAGCATTGCATATATCAAACATTTAAAATATGTTTGATTCAGTTAAAGAACAGATACAAAACGTCATAAAAAATCATAACACATGCAGAAAAAAAGGGCTGATACTCCTGAGAAAGCCGCAGATTAGTGTATGTGAGAGTTTAGGGACGTTCTTATTTTTACAACTATAGTATACTTAGACTGTAGCTCAGATGTGGAAGAGCAACTGCCTGTCACGCAGTAGGTCGGAAGTTCGAACCTTCCCAGTCTAACAATCGGAAACTTTCTTTGAAAGCATAGTAAAAAGAGACAGTAGCTCAACTGGAAGAGCACCTGCTTTGCAAGCAGGGGGCTGGAAGTTCGACTCTTCCCTGTCTCACCACTAAATCCGGAGGAAGTAGTTCAACGGAAGAATATCCGGTTCCTAACCGGATGGGTACAAGTTCGACTCTTGTCTTCCTCCATCTTTTTAGCTATACCTGGAAAAAACTATTTACCATGAGACAGTAGCTCAACTGGAAGAGCGCCTTCTTGCCAGGAAGGAGGTTGGGAGTTCGAGCCTCCCCGTCTCACAAAGGAAACTGTAGTTCAAATGGAAGAGCATTGCTACCCGTGGCAAAGGTTAGAGGTTCGAATCCTCTCAGTTTCGCAAAAACTATGTATACAGAGGCAGTAACTCAATTGGAAGATGCCCTGGCTCATAACCTGGGCGGCTACAGGTTCGAGCCCTGTCTGCCTCTACCTTATATCAATTATGATGAACACACAATCCCCCTTTACTCCTGAAGAATGGGACACCTGTATCAAGGTACTGAAAGCACTCTCCAGAGATCCTGATCTGGCTCTGGATACTATGACACTCAAAGGGCTGGTAACCAAACTACATAAGGACGCCCGAAAAACGATCCGAAAGGAAAACCTGCAAAAAATTCAGTTAGCAGATAAAGCCGTTCTGGAACAAACGTTTCTGCATCAGAATAATCCGGTTGATGAAACAACCCAACCGTTAGTGCTTCCACAAGATACGTCTCCTTCTGTTCTTCGTATTCAACGCCCGCTTAACTGTTATATCTGTAAGAATCCCTACCAGAATATTCATTTCTTCTATCATTTGCTTTGCCCTGATTGTGCATCGGTAAACTATGAAAAACGTTTTCAGCGTAGCGATCTTACCAATCGGGTTGCATTGGTAACAGGCGGACGTATCAAAATAGGTTATCTGACCGCCCTGCGTATGTTACGTGATGGAGCAAGAGTACTTATCACTACCCGCTTTCCGAAAGACTGTGCCAGACGTTTTAGTGAAGAAGCAGATTTTGCCGACTGGCAGCATCGTCTTCAGATATTTGGACTGGATCTGCGTAATATTCCAGTAGTAGAGCAGTTTATTGACTATCTGCTTTCACATGAACCCAAACTAGATATTATCATTAATAATGCTGCCCAAACAGTAAAACGTCCCCTGGAGTTTTACCGACACTTACTTGAATTTGAACAAACACCTTTTGAACAACTTTCTGCTGAACTGCAATCCATTCTGCCATTAGGCCAGGAAACCCGATTTCAGCTAATAGAAAAACAACATCAGCTTGCACTTCCCAATAGCAATGATTATTTCCCGGAAGGAAAATTGGATAGAGACCGCCAGCAAATAGATCTGCGTCCACAAAATAGCTGGACACTGAAACTGGATGAGGTAGATACGATAGAAATGCTGGAAGTGCAACTCGTAAACTCAGTAGCTCCATTCTTACTCAATAGCCGACTAAAACCATTGCTAAAACAGTCTGAATTTGACAGACGCTTTATTGTCAATGTATCGGCTATGGAAGGTCAGTTTGCCCGTGAAAATAAAACCGTCTTCCATCCACATACCAATATGGCAAAGGCAGCGCTGAACATGCTCACCAGAACTTCTGCCAACGACTATGCAAAGGATGGTATCTATATGAATAGTGTAGATACAGGCTGGATTACACAGGAAAATCCATTTCCTAAAAGATCCCGAATCCGGGAACGAGGATTTGTAACCCCACTGGATGAAACGGATGGTATGGCACGTATTTATGATCCGGTGGCATGTGGCATCAATAATTTGGAAATACCACTCTATGGACACTTTTTGAAGGATTACCAACCCTATCCATGGTAAAGTCTGATTAGCACAACCTACTTTTATCCTAACTTCTATGCAAAAGAACATCATTATTTGTCCTATCAAAGGCATTACAGAACTACTTCCCTATGATTTTCAGGAAATCGAACCTTTGCTTTCCTATCTCAAGAAAGACGAACTACCCCAGATCAACATGGCCTTTCCAAGAGGTACGATTACAGATGATGGGCGATTGGATCTATGCAAACAAAGTCTGGGACCTGAAGGATGTAGTTTTGTGGTAGAATCCTTATGGAACAATACGCATATCAAAAGCTTGTTGCTGGGAACGGATGGAATTGGAAATGAGGGTGCAGAAAAAGTAGCTCAACTTATTGAACATAACGAAAACCTGGAAACAATCTATCTGGGTTGTAATCTAATTGAAAACGAAGGTACCGAAAAACTGGCACAAGCCCTGGCAAGTAATACATCTGTACGGGGATTGTGGTTAAAACGTAATCCGATTGGAGAAGTAGGAGCCTACCACATAGCCAATGTACTGAAACAAAATCGCCATTTACGAACACTGGATCTGGTCAATACACAGATTGGCACGGCAGGGTTAAAGGCAATCTGTGAAGTATTGGCTACACAAAACCAGACACTGGAAAGGTTATATCTGGGCGGGAATCAGATCGATGCAGAAGGAGCCTCTTATCTGGCTAGCGTATTGCGCCAGAATAAAACACTGAAAGCCCTACTACTTAGTGTAAACGAACTGGGTGATGAAGGAGGTGCCATACTAACAGACGCACTATCAGACAATACTACACTGGAAGAACTTGGATTGGCCAGTTGTGGTCTGAGAGAAAATGCAATGGTTACCTTATTTACACATATGGCAACTAATACCAGTATACATTCGCTGGATTTGGGTTATAGTATTTCTACCAGAGTCATGGGTGCTTCTGCCAATCATATTTCAGATCAGGCGGCTAAGGCACTCAAAAAATTTTTAGAAGAGAATAAAAC
This sequence comes from Xanthocytophaga flava, assembly GCF_030068545.1. NCBI lineage: Bacteria > Pseudomonadati > Bacteroidota > Cytophagia > Cytophagales > Rhodocytophagaceae > Xanthocytophaga > Xanthocytophaga flava. The sequence goes on from NZ_JASJOR010000015.1 coordinate 34,859, forward strand.
TGTAACTTCGCTTAAGCTGAATAGAACAGGTATGACCAGATTTGGCAAGGCACGTCTAAGGGAGGGGCTTGCAACCAACACATCTATTCAGGAACTGACAATTACAGGAAAAAAAGATCCTCAGCTCCAGGAACTTATTATACGAAATCAATCATCACAACTGAAACAGAATAACATTCCGGAAGATGTAAAAGTTATCAAAAGTGTTTATCGATAGAAAAAAGTCAAATCTATTTCTATCAGTATAGACAAAAGGAATACAGTCAAAACAACTATGGAAAATCAATCAGATTCATCAATAACAAAGAATTCCTGGGCCACCTATGATGGATACCCGGAAGATTTGGAAGGACCGCCGGAAATAACCCGAAACCTTATCCGGTTAATTTCCTCTAGTGAGACCACGAATACTGATTTAGCCTTTCAGATGTTGAAGGGTTTAAAACATCCTGTTATAAAACAAATTCCAGCTGACGCACCGGGTGAAAAAAAAAGAGTATGGTTAAAGCTTGTGTATGATCAACTTACAGGTCCTTCTTCTCAAAGTTGGTATAGCATTGATCTCAGCCGTCTCCAGCTCACCCACATACCACCCTCTATTGGAAATCTACTCTCAACAACATCTGGCTTTATCAATCTGGATCTGAGTCACAATCTTCTGGAAGATCTTCCTTTTGAGTTTTTATTTTATAACGATAAAGAAGCTTTTAATCAGCTTTATAGCATTTCACTAGCCCACAACCGCTTGAAAAAAGTCCCGGTAGTATTACAGGAGCAAATTAATCTGTACAAACTGGATTTAAGTTCAAATGAGTTGTCTGTTTTGCCGGATCAATTAAAGGGGCTAAAAAATATGCACTGGCTATCATTAAACTTCAATCAACTCAAAGAACTACCCCATACAATCAAAGACATATGGCATCTACGTAAGCTGGCAGTTAAAAATAACTTATTGCAATTTTTACCTGAAAGTATAGGCAATCTTGACTCATTGGTGGAATTGGATATAAGTAACAATCACATTAAGGCACTACCCGAAGGCTTGAACAAACTACGATTTCTAAAAAAAATCAATCTGTATATTAATCAGATTGAGTACTGGCCTACTAACCTCAATACACTGGTACAGCTACAGGAAATCAATTTAAGCTTTAACCGGATACGCAAACTGCATCTGAAGGATCTTCCGATGCTACAATGTATTTTACTTGTTAGTAATCGGGTGGAACTATTGGAGATTGAGCCTGACAGTATGAGTCAACTAGAGAAAATCCATTTGCATAATAATCAATTGAAAAGCCTGCCAGCAAGCATTGGGGCATTAAAAAAATTAAAAGAACTCAGAGTGTATAATAATCAACTGGAATCTATTCCGGAAAGTATTGGAAATCTTGAGCGACTTAAGTATCTAAGTCTGAATAAAAATCGTCTGACGACTTTACCTGACACTATTCAGAATCTAAAACGGTTAAAACAACTCGATTTACAGGATAACTTATTCTCAGAACAGGAAATAAACCGGATTAAAAAATTATTACCTCATACTCTGATTCACTTTAGCAACAACAAACGCTCAAAAAAAGCAAAAGGGCAAAAGGCTATTTGATTATTTTTTGAGGAATAAATCTGAACAAGTATTTTCTTTGGTTTAGTATACTATCTATTACTAATTACCAGAAAGAAAAGCCTGAACAACTATAATTACAACTGCAGATGTTGAAGTCATTAAAAGCGTTTATTCATAAACTAACCCGCTCGTCTGTATCTCAACCGTTACAGAAGCAGCAACAAGTTCCACAAGAGACTCAGGAACAAGTTGTTCATTCACCTATTGAACAGACAAAAGAAACCTCAATAGAAGCATCTTTACCTATTACCCGTTCCTGGGTAACATATAACGACTATCCGGAAGACCTGGAAGGAGGGCTTGAGATGACGCAGAACCTAATCCGGTTGATTGCATCTAATGACGATGCTAATATCGAACTGGCGTTTCAGATGCTGAAAGGATTAAAACATCCTGTTGTAAAACACATGCCTGTCAATGCCTCTATAGAAAAGAAAAAATTATGGTTAAAGCTTGCTTATGATCAGATTACCATTCAAACCTATGACCGTTGGAATACGAACTTTGATCTGAGTCATTGCTACCTCACCAAACTTCCTCCAACTATAGGTAGTTTATTATCAACATCCCGGTATTCTACATCCCTGAATCTAAATCACAATCTTCTGGAAGATCTTCCTTTTGAGTTTTTCTATTACAAAGATAAACATGTAGCCAACGCTGTACAGAGCATTTCCCTGGCATATAATCGTTTTCGCTATTTTCCGGAGGCATTACTCAAACAAGAAGGTCTCAGAAAAATTGACATCAATCACAATCAGATTACTACCCTTCCACGCAGATTAGAGGATCTTAGACAGTTGGAAAGCTTATATGCTGGTTTCAATCAACTCACACAATTACCAGATACAATAGGTAATATAAAACATTTATCTGTCCTTTTCTTACCCCATAACTATTTGCAAACGTTACCAGATAGTATAGGAGGCCTTGAACATTTACGCCTGGTTAACCTTAGTCACAATTATCTTCAGAAACTTCCTTTTGGCCTAACAAAATCCAAATCGTTGCGGATACTCAATTTGTATATCAATCAACTAACTCAATGGCCTGATACCTTAAATGAAATTCAGCTGTTGCGAGAAATCAACCTGAGTTTCAACCAAATCAAAAAAGCTAATCTTCGGAAATTGTCTCAATTGAAACGTTTGTTTCTGGTCAATAACCAATTGGAAGAGTTATACATTGATCTCAATAGCTTACCAAAGCTGACCAAACTACACCTGCATAATAATCAGCTAAAGCAGTTGCCGGAGAATATTGGGGTATTAAAAAGACTAAAAGAACTTAGGGTGTATAATAATCAACTCGAGTCCATTCCTGATAGTATTGGGAATCTGGAATATATTCATTACCTGAGTCTAAATAAAAATCGCTTGACAACCCTGCCAGACAGCATTCAGAATCTAAAACGGTTAAAACAACTCGATTTACAGGATAACTTATTCTCAGAACAGGAAATAAACCGGATTAAAAGACTACTACCTCATACTCTGATTCACTTTTAAGACTCTTTCCATTGTTCGATAGGATTTTCGGATATTCCTTTTTCTCTGCCCACATCGGTTACAGCCAATGTCCCTAACTGTTTTTTCAGCATAGCTTCTGGAAGCTCGTTAGGGTCAATGGTAAACAGTTCAGCCATTCCCATCACAATGTCTTCACCATACCAGTTTTCCGGATCATTTACATCCTCCTCTTCATCAAGCAGACTTTCTTTTCGCAAAGTCTTTTCTTTTTTTAATAATTCGCCTTCATCTATAATGTTCTCTCCATCTTTTTCAAAATGTCGGATTATCTTCCCGCCTTTGCAATACAGATAAAACCAGAAGTCCATTCGCATCTGGGTAGAAAAAGCCCATACATCCTCGTAAGTTTCACTTAATCGCTGGCATAAAGCCACTTTATCTGTTTGGCTAATCCAGTCTCCAACAACCAGAACCCAACCTCGCATAGGACTACTTACATACACTCTACTAAAAGGCACTCCATCCCAAATATCACCCATCACAACAGAAATTCCTGTATTCCAATCTAGTTGTATAAATGGTTCACTCAGATTCAGAGACTGAATCACGGCTTCCTTAGATTCTGATTTTATAGCCAGCCAACCTATATCAAAAAATTCAATCATTGTAAATTAAGGTGTTTAATACATTAAAAACCAAAGACTAGCTGATTGTATATAACCAGCTAGCTTTTTGTAGGTATCAAATATATTAGTCTCTTATTCGTACAATCAAGTCCTGAAACGGATCGTATTCTACCTGACTTACTTTCAGATAAACTCCTTTTTCCAGTACAATACGTTCGTGCTCCTCATGTGTTAACACAGCCTGATCCGTTACTCTGAACAGCAGTTGATCCTTTTCCACAGGAGAATCCAATACTTCTACATCTCCTGCCAACTGATGTGAGTGACCAGTTACCTCACCCAGTTCAAGTGTCAGTTTTTTGGTACGTTCCTTCACATTGGCAGTAACACCTGCCTCAGCAACCTTAAATAACAGCACATCACCGTGCCGATACACTCTTTCAAATTCCATAAAATTATGCATAGTTTACGTTTCTGAATACATAAGATTCAAATACTGTTGCTTGGTCAGCGGTTTACCATTGAATCGCATAGTCCAGGCAATAGCAGCAATAGCGTCCTGCTGCTGAGCAATATCTTCAGACACATACAGATAGTATAGTCTATCTGTAGACGCACACTGACACTTGACAAAATAAATAGCTGGCTCACGCCAGAAATGACGTTCTATACCCAGTGATTTAGCATCTATCTTGTATAGTTCATAGGTATCCTCATAGGTATGTTCATAGGGTTTCAGATGCTCATCCCACCGGATCTGTTTTTTGGTGATAGTCTGTGCATCTAACTGTTTTGCATTCAGTTTAGTCACCAACTCTTCGACCCCAAAACATTGCAAAGCTACCATACGCTGCTCAGCATTAGACAATAACAACGCTTCTGCTATAGTCAAAGGAACTAGCTTCTCATAAGTATCTTCAATAGTTTTTCGATGAGTGTCCTGTGAGAATAAGGACAACACCTCACTTTGTGATCGTGCCTGTTTTTTATAAATCTTCAGCACAGTTTCCAATTTCTCGAAAGCTATACCTTTTGTATACACTGCCATAGTACTATTTGATTAAAACCACAGATTCATTGTCAGCGATAAAATCGATTACCACATAGGATTTTTGTAGTTCTAACCGAACCCCACCTTCCTCTAATCTACCACTCACATCAATCGAATGCAACGACTTACTCTTCGCAACTTCCTCGCTAAATTCAAAATCCTTTTCAAACTTTTGCAATCGTTTCCGGATTATCTCTCCATAAAAAGCCTCTGCCTCTTTTGGAATAGGAACAGACATCTCGTCTCCCTCCCGGACCTGTGTATGAATAAGGCCGCCATACGAATCATACGTAATAGTATTACGCCCTTCTACATGCATCCAGACAGAAAAGTTAATATTCACCCTATGTAGGTATTGATTCAGATGAAAGGGATCATCTACAGGTATCCATTCAGTAGACGAAACATTTTCGGCTGGCTCTCCATCTACCCAATCACTTTCTTCATAATCATAGTAGTAAGCTCGCGCCGAATAATGTAATACAATCTGCCCATTCTGATCTATTTCAATTCTACCATGTCCGTTATTGAAATACTCCCCAGCATTGGGCAATTCTAATATCTGTGCAATCAGATCACCTAATTCCCATCCAATGTTAACCCCATCCTTCTTATAATTATAAGAATCTCCAACCTTTACATTGCAAAGGGTTTCATCTCCTCCTGCATTCCAATCTACAGGAATAGGTTCTCCAGAAGACAATAAGCGAATGACTTCTGTTTTTACAATAGCCTTTTTATCGATTCCAGACATAGAATCAACATTTTCTCCATCATCATTCAATGTATGGAAATCTGTTGCTCCAGATGTATTTGTTACAGGGGCCTTTTGTTTAGAGGATCTATTATTATTTGCAAAAAACGAATCATATATATTTTTCCAATAAGACCACATGTTACAGTAATTTCAATGCCTGAGTAAATAAAAAGAAACTGCCAATCAATGGACTAAAACTACTGATTTATTTTCAACAATATAATCAATCACCACATAGTTTTTTTGTAGTTCCAATTGGATACCTTCCAGTAAAAAAGTGCCATATATACTAATGGACTCCAACACCTTATTACCTGCACTGTTGTCAACAGAAACGAACTCTTCCTCTCTCTTATGCAAATGTTTTTTTAGTACATCCAAATAAAACTCATTTATATCAGCAACAGGTAGTATAACCTCATCTCCTTCATGAATACGAATATTTAGTAATGGATTGTTTGCTCTATATTTAACCTTTCCATCCTCAGTCAGCATCATATCTACACTACAGGAAATAGTTATTCTATGCAAATACTGAGTTAATCCAAATACATCTTCTAGTTCGACCCATTCAATAATAGGTTCGTAATCTTGGGACAATAGATCTGGTTCCGATCCGTAGTCTTCATAATAGGCACGTGTAGAGTATTTCAGTATTATTTGGTCTTTTTCATTCACATCCACTTCACCATACCCTTTATTATAATATTCACCAGTATGAGGCAATTGTAACTTCTCCACAATTTCTGAACATAACTCTCCAAAGAACCTATCATCATATTCATCCCCTACTTTTATCTTGAGGCATCTACTATCACCACCTGCATCCCATTCTACCAGAATTCTCTCATTAACAATACGAGCACTTCTCACAAGTTCCTTGATAGTTAAGGGAGAAGTTATAGTATTACTTAACCATGCTGATAGGAGCTTTCCCTTTTCGTGTTTTACCTCTTTTTTGTTGTTAGCAAACACCTTTTTTAAATAAGACCACATGCTTTAATCAAATTGAGTAGATAATATTTACACTTCTCACTTACTCTACTAAAATGATTGATTTATTTTCGATAATAGAATCAATGACAATATATGATTTTTGTAGTTCTAGTCTGATCTTTCCATATTCCAGAATAGCAGTTATGTAGATAGATTCTAATACTTTGCTACCTACTAATACTTCTGTCATTTTAAAGTCCTCTTCAAATTTCTGTAAATACTCTTTAAGTATGTCAAAATAAAAATCAGCAGTGCTTATAGGGGAGGGTAATAAAAATTTGTCTCCCTCAATAATATGAATATTAAGCAATGGGTTATCTTTATAATATTCGATCACTCCATTATCATTTCTATACATACATAAAGTGTAAGAAATAGATACCCGGTGCAGATATTGTTCTAATTGAAAGAAATCCATTATTTCTATCCATTCAATAATTGTACTCCGGATCGGTATATCTTGTTCTGTACCATACTCATAATAATATGAATGAGCAGAATAGCATAATACCACATGGTTATCTTCACTTATAGCAATACGACCACAACCTTTCCGATAATATTCTCCTATGCCAACTAACTGTAGTTTATCCTCAATCAATTCTTCTAACTTCCATGCCCGCCAATTATCCTTGTCATACACATTCTCAACTTTCACCAAACACTGTCTGTGATCTCCACCTGTAAACCACTCTACATCAATCTTTTGATTTAGTCTATTTGCTCTTCGTACTGCTCCCTTCAACGTCATAGGAGGTATTGTAAGCTGATTTATCCATAACTGGATACGATTTTTGGTATTTTGTCTATCAGTACTCTCTTTATCTGTTTTAAACACCTTCTGTAGATAAGACCACATATACTTGTTATTTTTGAGAAACTGCATTTTTACGCAACCATTCCAGTTCTTCCTGTTGAGGAGTATATTGCCAGCGTTGTGTGAATCTGAATTTCTCCAGAAACGGTTTTACTTTACACTCCGGATCTAGATTACGGGCAAGCTGTTTGGCGGCTTCCAGTCCATGAAAATGCTCCATCAGAAATACTCCAAAGTCGCTACAGGTGATAATCAGTGAGGCTTTCAACTCACTGCGAAGAAAGGGGCGCCATAAAAATCGGTTCCAGGTATCATTTCCCAGATCAGGCACCTCTCCTATCATATTTTCCAGTTCCGTATTATCTTTGAGCCAGTCATACAGCGTAGGGATTTTACCATCCAGGTCTTCCCTACAATGTTCGATAGCTACATCCCGTACCAATACCTTTTTGTGATCTGAGTTTTCAATAAAGTTTCCCAATAACTCTGTAGCCAGTTCTACACCAAACAAATTGTGTATCAACAGCCGATGCTTATTATGATAAAAAAAGTATTTGGAAGAATCCATAAAGCTGTGAATCTTCTCATAATCTCCCGGTTGTCCCCCAAACTTTCGTTGTGACAATAAACAATGATCCCAGATATTCATGTATATAAATAGCAATAACTCAGAAATAGTAACAATAGAGTCCTTTTCAAAATAATATCTTTCTGAATATAAAAAGCCCTACCTTTGCAAACTTATTCAGTATTTATTAGAATACTTGTTTGACAGATGACATCAAACAATGATTTATCTATCTGGCAAGCATTTGGTTTATTTGTTTTTTCTATCCTATGAATTATATATCCGCCGAAAATATAGGCAAGTCGTTTAGTGACCGCTGGTTGTTCCGTAACATTTCTTTTGGTGTCAGCAGAGGCGAAAAGGTAGCCATCGTTGGGCCGAATGGTATTGGAAAAAGTACACTTTTGAATATTCTCGCAGGATCGCTTCCAGCTGATGAAGGCAAAGTAAGTACCCGCAAAGAAATATCCATTGGCTTCTTGTCTCAGAATCCTGATTTTGAGCAGGATCTAAGTATTATGGATACCTTGTTTTCTACGGGTCATCCTGCACTTTCTGCTATCAAGTTGTATGAACAGGCCATGGAGCATCCGGAAAATTCAGACCTGATGGACAAAGCCATTACACAAATGGATGCAACCAAAGCGTGGGAGTATGAATCAGAAGTAAAACAGATTTTGGGTAAACTGGATATTCATGATCTGGAGAAAAAGATTAGCCAGCTATCCGGAGGACAACGTAAACGGGTAGCACTAGCAAGAGTATTGATTGAGCATCCCGATCTGCTGATTATGGACGAACCTACCAACCACCTGGATCTAGGTGCAATTGAATGGCTGGAACATCATTTGTCTTCACAAAACATAACATTGATCCTGATTACACACGACCGGTATTTCCTGGATGCGGTAACTAATACCATTGTTGAAATAGATCGGGGACAATTATACCGTTATCAGGGCAACTATGGGTATTTTTTGGAAAAGAAAGCGGAACGGGAAGCACAACAAACAGCAGAAACGGAAAAAGCCCGCAATCTGCTTCGTAAGGAACTGGAATGGATGCGTCGTATGCCGAAAGCCCGTGGAACAAAAGCCAAATATAGGATTGATGCATTTTATGAGCTAAAAGAAAAAGCAGCTGGAACCAAAGCCAATGCCCAACTGGAACTAAGTGTAAAAACAACCCGGCTTGGTAATAAGATCATTGAACTGGACCATGTATACAAATCGTTTGGAGCTCAGAAGATGGTGGACGACTTTACCTACGTATTCAAAAAACAGGATCGGATAGGGATTGTTGGTAAAAATGGCATTGGAAAAACTACTTTTCTAAATCTGTTGACAGGCAATCTGCAACCTGACAAAGGAACTGTAGATAAAGGAGATACTACTCAAATCGGTTATTACACTCAGCAGGAACTGGTTTACAAAGACAACCAGCGGGTTATTGAACTGGTACAGGAAATAGCAGAGGTAGTAACACTTGCCAATGGTCAAACACTAACAGCCTCTCAGTTTCTGAATCTGTTTCTCTTCCCTCCTGCCAAGCAATGGGATCTGGTAGCAAAGCTTAGCGGGGGTGAAAAACGTCGTTTGCAGTTACTTCGTGTACTGATCAAAAACCCCAACTTCCTGATTCTTGATGAGCCTACCAACGACCTGGATCTTACTACGTTAAATGTGCTGGAAGATTTTCTGGAAAACTTTGGCGGCTGTCTGCTACTGGTATCTCACGACCGTTACTTTATGGACCGTCTGGTAGATCACTTGTTTGTATTTGAAGGAGAAGGTAAAATTCGCGATTTCCCTGGCAACTATACCGATTACCGCGAGTGGCTGGAAGACAAGGACGAGCAGGAAAAAGTTCAGGCACAGAAAGCTTCCAAACCAGAACCAGTGGTACAGACTGCTACTCCTACTCAGGAAACAGCCAAACGAAAGCTTTCTTTTAAGGAGCAGAAGGAATACGAAACACTGGAAAAAGAGATTGAAGAACTGGAAGAGAAAAAGTCTAAACTAGTTGCCAAGCTAAATGCCGGTAGCCCTAACCATGAAGAAATAACAGGCTGGGCTAAAGAAATCGAAACAATTGAACGTACACTGTCCACAAAAACTGACCGATGGTTGGAACTGGCAGAATATATTTGATTTATAGCCAAAAGGCTCTGACTATTCAGAGCCTTTTGTGTGTATGTTCATCTGCAAGCACATTAAATGAATTTAACGTCAAGAACAGTATAGGCATCCCAGGCATACAGGTAGGCATTGTCTTTTGAATAGAGAGACAATTGTTGCCCATTGTATCCAGCAACCAGATGAGAACCTTTCAGTGTAAAGCCAGTAGCTGAAGTCCAACTATAAAATCCGATATAAGAGTTGTTACTGACAGACATATAACGGCTAGTGTCTTTGATACGAAAATAATCTGTGCCATTGTATGGATATTGCTCCAACTGGATAGCCTTGGTTTCATCTGTTACAAGAATCGCCCAACCAGCATCAGTCTGTCCCATCCAACCTAGCTGCACACCATTGCTAAACAGGCCCATTTTGAAAGCACCTGTAGTGCTTGTCTTTACAGGTTCAGCGATTGTTTTACCATTACTTTCGGCAGAAAAAGTAGTGTCTTTTTTTTCTTCTACAGGGTTTGTGATTACTTGGTTCATATGCGTGGTTATTTTAGGGCCATCACATCTCTATATGTATAGTATGTTTCTGGCAATATTTACTTACTCTTTTCAGGCTTTTCGGTTTCCGCCTCCTACTTTATATTCTGCGTAGGTCAGACTCATTTTTAAAGTGGTTTCGCTCCACCTTTCTCAAATGCATTTGATATAACAAAGGTCATTAGAAATGACGGATTCGTTAAACGCAAAAACTCCTGTTTTATCAAACGGGGGAAATGACGGATTCACATAGGGGTTTTCCCGTGTTTTTCAATAGGTTAGCATAAATGTGTTTGGATATTGTAGCCGTTGCAGATAACTTGAGCCAATAACAAACCCATTTATTTAATCATTTTATCTCATGGAAGATTGCTCAATTACTCGTCCTCAGGCAGAACAAAAAATTAGAAACTGGCAGCAATGTTATTCTTCTGGATTAGTTAACCACTTTACTAAAAACAATGGATTACAGTTTGAAAGACTGTGTTCGCTTGAGCTTACTGCTCGCGATCTTGATCAAGCTTTTCCTGCCAAGGTCCAAGCGAGTGATTTCATAGACTTTAACATAATGATGGGACTTGATTCCATAGAATCTAATCCTGAATATTTCACATTTAAGCCAATTCTTCAATCTAGCTGTGAACCTGATAAGCCATTTGAGTTTCAATACATAGAGCCTCCATCTGTAACTCTAACTATCGCCAAAATTTCTTATGAACTTTTCGACTGGTTATCCAAAAACTGGAGAGAAATGGAATCTGAGACGATTACTGATGTATTTGGGGCAAAACTGGAAGATAATTCGATGGCAAAGATAGGCTCTTTGAAGCGACTGGTCAGAAAACGACTGTTGGGATACCATTTCACAAAAAATATAAATCCAGTATTCTGGCAGGTGATAAACGACAACAGAGGCCACATCCAAAAAATAATCTTCCACTTAGGAGCGGACATGAATAAGGAAAGGCATTCTGACATGTTTACATTCTCTCCTATCTTTGAATTAGTTCTCAATACAGATCGCCTGGATGAGACAAAACTAATTCTTACTATTCATAAACTTGGATTAAGAAGTATTAAACAGGAAGATGGGTCGACCAGCATTTTTTATGAATATACATCCCCTTGTCCATCAAGCTGCCCAACGTAGAAAATCCAAATGGAGAACTTTGTGTTTCTTGAGATAACAAGATGGATAGTCCATCTTCTTATCTTAGCCTGTATACTTATTGCTATTCTCAGATTCCGAACCTTACAATTTGAGCAAAAAATAGTATTCTATCTTCTTATTATAACCTTACCTGTCGAATTGGTTTCGGTATGGTTATGGAAAATTCATATAAACAATAATTTCATTTTCCATTTCTATACTGTTGCAGAATTCCTGTTATTGGCAACTATTTACCGCAAGCATATAAATACACTGATAAAATCTGTTTATGTGCTTGCGGTAATGATAGCATTTGTCTTATTTGCTGTAATCAACACTGTTTTTTTTCAAAGCCTGAAACAGTTTAATTCACACACCATATTTGTTGAATGCATTTTATTAATTGTACTGGCTATTATCTATTTTTATAAAGAGCTGCGTGATCTTGAAAATCGCCACCTGGAGCGTGTGCCCATGTTCTGGATCAATGCATCTGTGATCACCTATTTTTCAGGCTCTTTGGTTTTATTTTATGTGGCTAATGATTTGATATCAGAGTCAATGAAAACAAAAGGGGTAATCTGGGGTACACATGCTTTATTCAATATTGTTCATTATGTCCTTTATGCAATAGCACTTTTGATCAGGAATCAGGAGAAAACAAGCGCGTTAAAAAGCTAAACAAATATTGCGTCAATTACAAAGTATTGTATTAGGGTGCATAGGAAGCATTCCAACTGATATAATTTCTATCTGTAGTCCTCGTATGTCTGCATTTATTTTTTTACAATTGTGATGGAGCAAAATGGTATTGGTTTATCAGAAATCCTGTTAGCAAGCATGATAGGGCTTTTTGCTCTTGCCATGGGTATTGTCTTAATATTTGTGATTCACCAACGCAGAATGGTTGCCAAGGATTTACAACAAAAACAACTGGAGCATCATTATCAGAAACAATTACTAAAGGCTATTATTGAAAGCCAGGAAAAAGAACGAAATCGTATTGCCCATGATCTCCATGATGAAATTGGGGTACTTCTTACTACATCAAGATTGTATTTTAACCAGCTCAGTTATGGAAAGGCTGAGGAGCATCTACAGCAAGTAAGCAACAAGATGAATGGGCTATTTGATGAAATGATGTTTAATATCAGACGTATTTCACACGATTTGCGTCCGGTTATCCTGGAAAACCTGGGTTTGATCGAAGCAGTTGAGAGCCTTTCAGAAAAATTAAATGAAGCTGGAATACAATTTCAGTTTGTGCATCAGCTCACTATTGAAGTAAATAAAGATGCTGAACTTATTCTATATCGTATCATTCAGGAACTGATTGGTAATACACTAAAGCATGCAAAAGCATCCTATATCTTTCTACAGATGGAAGCTCAGCAAGAACGGTTTTATCTTACGTACAAAGATGATGGAATTGGATTTGAACCAGGTAAAACAAAAAACGGATTGGGAATGAAAAGTATTGAAAGCCGTCTGAATTTGCTGGATGGAAAAATGAAGATTATCATACCAGAAAAAGGTATTCACCTGCTGATGGAAATGGATACTCATAAACTTATCTCCTATGAACCATGATTAATGTAGGTATTGCTGATGACCACAGCCTATTTCGTGAAGGCATTCGCATGATTATAGATAGCATGGAAGGTATACAGTTAACACTGGAAGCCGAAAGTGGAAAGGATCTTCTTGATCAATTAAAAGAAATAACTGTTGATGTTATTTTGTTGGATATAGAAATGAAAGATATAAGTGGAATTGAAACACTTAAAACCTTATCCATACAGCATTCCAAACCAAAGATCATTGTGCTCTCTATGCATACAGAACCCCGTATGATTAGCTACATGATGGAACAAGATGCCAATGGCTATCTTCCCAAAGACGTAAAACGGGATGAACTGGAACTAGCGATACGAACTGTGTATGAGAAAGGAATGTATTTAAATGAAATGGTATCCAAGTCGCTACTTGCCGGACTAAAAAACAGAAGTAAAAAATCTCTGCCATCAATGGAATTAAGTCCACGGGAAAAAGAAATTCTGGAACTGATTTGCCAGGAATATACCATGCAGGAAATCGGAGAAAAGTTATTCATCAGTGAACGAACAGTAGAGGGACACAGAAAAAATATATGCGTAAAACTGGATGTAAAAAATACAGCTGGACTCGTAAGAAAAGCAGTAATCCTGAATCTGGTAGATATTTCTCTTATGTAATGACCTTTATCATATCAAAAAGAAACCCAATAAATGCTGAAAGACCCAGCATTTATTGGGTGGAATATCTTTAATAAAATTGCAGATTACCAGCCAAACTAGTTCTTGAAAGTCACTACAATCTCTTTTAATGGTTTTTTGTCCAACTCTGCCAGAGTAGTTTTGAGTGATAGTTCCTTTTTATCTTCAGATAGCTGTAACCTCGAATCATTGACTTTTTCAATCTCTTTGGGAAATCTGCGAACAATAGAATAGGTGATCTTACTATCCAGGTTTTCTTCTCCTTTCCGACTTTTGGTTAACTCTGCAAGAGATTCAAGTCCTTCTACTCCAGGCATCACTAACACTTTATCTTTTTTCTTCCAGTTATAGTCTACATAAGTAACTTTCTTCCTGGACATCTGTGTGTTGCTCTCTCTCATAGTTGCATTAATTTTGTTCATCATATCCAGATTATCAAAAGTACATTTCATACTCAAATGATTATTTACAGAATCATAATTGATACTGATATGAGAAGCATAGGGATTAGTGCTACCTCCCATTTCAGCAGCTATTTTATCTCTGAATCCTTTTGTAAAACCAGCTTTGGCTTTTCCTGTAGAATCTTTTTCACTCAGTATTTTTATAAAAGAGCTTAGGTCAACAGTGCTGACACTCTCTCCGGAAAAATCATTGTTAAATGTTGTTCGTTCGTCAATTGCACAACCAGACAGAAGAATAAAAATGCTTGTACATACTACTAATGCATTGTAATAACGTTTCATAAAATGGGTTTAAATGAGATAATTCACAAATATCTCTTCAAAAATTTGACGACCCAATTTTTATGTATATTTTTTATTGAAGTAAACATTCGAAATATAGTACTGCTACTTATACTACTTTACCATTCTACAAGAACCTTCCTTATCAAAAGTATCGCAGCAACAATGAGCACTCCCAAAATGCAACTTGATAAATAGCGAAAAACAGGATCACCAGAAAAAGAAAGAAGAAAATATATCAAAGATAGGAGTAGTACTATTACTCCTATCTGTAAAACCACAACAAATGTTTTCAGAGATCTACGTAATTTGCTTCTCCACTCACCCACAGAATAAATACATGCTGCCAAAAAGCATATAGCAGCACTTCCGAATAAAAAGCGGGTTTCCGGATTAATCAAACTTATTCTATGTGAACCAACTCCAGGTAAAACAAGAAGCAAAAAGGCTAATACTAGCAAACTTATGCGATATATCTTTGACAGAAATATATAGTCCATATATAAGAATTTATTTCGGGCTACTTTATATTATTTGTAAACAACCTTGTACTGTACAACACCTTTACTTTGTAGCTCAACGGATTGCAGGGTTGTACACACCAATGCTCTTCCTTTGTCTAAAGGAAGGTGTACCTGCTCTATCATGGATGTATTTCTCCAACTTAGTAGTAACCCATAACTTGCTCAGGTTCTGTTTGTAGCATTGAACAAAGGTAAATGGAACAACAATACAATATATCAGCTACAGGATCTACTCGACAAACAACTCCTAATAAACTGCTACACAGCTATAAAATCGCACGAAAAATATTTTATTAAATATTAGTCAATACTATAAACTTATTTAAAAATTTATCTGTTCATAATAAACCACTAAAGTAACAAAAAACCACTCTAAACTTTGTTCGGATATATGGCAAGATATCATACTAATACAACTGCTATTCGCAAATACAAATCTGAATATTACCGCCTGATGGCAGAAGAAGCCCGTCTGAACCTGGAATTATTTCGGATGGCACACCGCATCAAAGCTATTCAAGAAGATGAAGAACAATCACTTGCCAATCAAACCCTTCTAATGACTTTACTGGCATATGCCACTGAGCAAAAAGCGAAACTGGAAGCAAAACCAGCTTCTAAAGAAAGAGACAAGCAACTCAAAAAAGCGGAAAAAGAGTATAAAGAAGTCAATGCGAAATACAAACGCAATGAGTATCACCTGGCTGTCTTAGAAAAGAAAAAAGACAAGGATAATGCTACTAAGTATGTATTGAAAGAGATGAAGCGGGATCAGGTTCGCATTCGAATTAAAACAGCCTACGATATCTGGAAAAGACTCGAGCAGGAAGAGCAATATGAGTGTATGGATTTTGAACTATTCAAGGCATTACACTTTGTGAAGCAAATACAGGCTGAGAAGAAAATAGTTTCAATAGAACCAACACAATCACAAGTTCCTGTATTAGCAACCCCTAGTACAAATGTAAATCCATTACCACGAGCAAATTCATGTCTTTCCTCATCTCAAAACCAAACCACAACGCATTCGTATAAAAAGATGCTTTTTCAGAACGATAGTTACTCAAGAACTTCTATTAAAAGTTATAACTCAGTAAAGCTGTTAAGTAATCTGTTATCACTAACATAGTATATTTGTCTGAATAGCATATAACAGGTGCCGTTTAACTTAATCACATATACCTTCTGATTTTTATAAGTTGAGGTATCTATGTGATTGGCTTTATTTCTAAAAGTGTACTTACCAGTAAGATTAATAGTGTCAGTATAAAAAACCTCCTTCTCCAGGTTGAGTTGCAGCTTGACAGGGCTATACGTTTTCCTATTTCTTTTTGATTCTCCAATAAGATGTTCAGTTAGGATCAAAGAAAATATTTTCTCCTGTTCTACAATCTTTAAGCTGATGTGATAACCTGTCTTTGATACAACATTGGATTCAGAAGTAGTATTGATATATTCAATATATTGAGAATGTATATACAAGCTATTGTATAACATACCATTACAAATCTGATAGATACCTGTCTTTCTGCAATGGATACCACTTCCTGCACTTATTCGGTATTCCAGCTTCAGAAAATGATTATTCACAATAGAACTGGTACATATCTCAGCCACTCCTGTTATAGTTATAGCAGATTGCTTATTTCCTTTTAGGGAAATAATAACATTATCATTTGTTGGATCATGCTGAACAGACAGTGAATACAAAGACTCGTCTTTTAAATCTTTTACCGAAAAAAACTTCTCCGGAACAAGTATAGACTCATTAATACACAACAAAAAGAATAATTGATAAAGGATAAGCATCATTGTACAGTAAGAATTCAGATTTTATTATAGGAACGACAGAATTATAGTCAGAATGTATGCCTGATCTAGTCATTTTATTTTACTGATAGAATTTAAGTAAATCAATTATCTGCGAACATCCGATTAAGATTGAGCTAGGATGACAATTACTGCTCAGAAAGTCAAAGTAACAGAATGGAGGTTACTACTGATATGGAAGTACAATTAAGTGTATTAGCAAAATACATAATAGACACAATACCTTATGCCCGAGAATAACATCAAAGGATCTACACTTTTGCGGATAAGTTACATCTTAGCACTATCTCCATTTATTACAGGTAGTAGTATTTTCCTCTATTGGTTTTATAAACGAACCTATTTCGCAGAATCGGCTGATATAGAGATCATTGCGTTTTTTACAATGCTGGCCTATTTCCTATTTGGTCTGGCAACACTGATTCTCTGCGTCATATTCATTTTCAAATACAAGTCCAGATGGACAAAGACACTACAACCTGTAGCGATTATAATTATCACCTTTTTCACTATAGAGATATATGATAATTTATATCAGGCATTAGAACAAAAAGCATTTGTTCAGATCATAAATGACAGTAATTTAACAATCTCCCGCATCTGGTCAGATAGTTTTGAATTAGATAATTTGTCGAAAAGAGGGAATACCTTTGTCATTTCGTTTTACCCAATATACACCTACGATTGGGATCATCCCTCCTCCATTGGTGAAAATTATACATTACATCCCGTCTATATTACTCTGTCAGGAAGGGATGGTAAAGAAAAAAACTATCTTCTTCCAAGCTATTACAAAGGTAATTGTGCAAACTTGAAGATATCGGATGTATTAAATAACAAGTAGTCACAATTAACAGTAACCAGTCAAACCTATATGATTAGCATAAAGTTGGGCAATCAAATAGATTTGAAGAAATAAACATAGCTGATCCTCGTTCTTTAGTCTCAAGACTGTATAGTTAAACGTCCTACTCGAATTGCCTCAACAGGCATACCATCAATTAGTGGGTCAACCTTATCAGAACTACCCAAAGCATTGTATTCCTGTACGAATTGCACCATTGATTCAGATGTATCAAAAAGCCCGAATTCATTAATTGGATTGTTTTCCAACAGACAAAGTTGCCTGTTTTCAAATATAGCATGTCGGATTAATGACCATCCACCCAAAGTCCATATATCATATCCCAACCATTCAACTAAATCCTCAGAAACCAAAACTTCACTATAAATGGCATTCAGAGTTGGTGAAGAAAGTACAATCACTTCATTTTTGATTGGGATTTCCTCATCCAGGTTCATGAATAGAAATACATCTTCCTTTGTCGTGGCTAAGTCAACAAACAGATTAAAGTACTCAGATTGTATTATTTCTTCATACTTCGCCATAAACTTTTCCGGAAGTCTTTTTTCCAGAAAATAGGTATCAACATCATACCATTCCATTCTTTGCATACCATGATAATGAATTCCTCTTACGGGATTTAAAGGAAGACTTGTCACATAATTGGGATCATAATCATGTGTGGGCTTCCGAACCATTAAGTACCCAGCAATACTGTATTTATCTAGATTCAAGGGATTTTTATCTTTAAATAATATTAAAATGCAAAGCACTCTACAGACTATACGCCTTTGTTCATGATCTTTTCTGCCAGAGCCGGACTCAATCTGTTTATCAGTTTGAGCAGTTTAACCTTTCCGATACTTATTTCAAAGTGATCTTTGCCGAATGACCGAATAAATTCATTTACTAACTTTTCAGGCGAAATCTTGCCTTTGCCCCGCCCTTTGGTCATTTCGGTATCCACCAGAGGTGGAATGATTTCAAAGATCCGGATTTTATCAGATTGATCACGTAAAGCTTTTGAGAAAATATGTATTCCTGCCTTTGTAGCGCAATATACCGGAGCCTGCATTTTTGGTACAAGACCCAAACCTGAAGATACATTTACCACAGCTGCATTTGGCTGAAGTTGTAAAATTGGCCATAACAAAGCAGTTAGTTTCAAGGGAGCAAGCAGGTTAACCTGTACTTCATGTTCAATCTTATTGATCAGATGTAGCTCTTGTTCAAAATCATAATTGTACTGAATTCCTGCATTGTTGATCAGAATATTTGTATCAGTATGCTTCTGTTCTACAAATGTTACCAGTCTATTCAGATCAGTAGTTTGAGATACATCGCATTCAAAAGGGATAATCTGATTGCTCATAGAAACAAGTTCATTCAGCCGGTCACGATTTCGACCAACTGCAATAATTTGATTATCCAGTTCCAGAAACTTCAGAGTCAGAGCCTTTCCAATACCACTGGTAGCTCCTGTAATAAGAATTTTATTGCCTGTAAGCTGCATATAGTTATTTGCCTGTTTATACAAAGCTCCTATATGTATCAGGCTTGTGCATTTACATATGTAAAGGAATTATTTCTTTGACCGAATACGGCTTAGCTGAGTAGGGGTAATTCCCAGATAGGAAGCAATATGGTATTGTGGTATCTGATTTTCAAGATCCGGATATTCCTGTTGAAAGCGTTTATACCGTTCGTCTGCCTGTAATAATACCAGGTCTATCTCCCGTTTTTCTTTGTATACATAAAAATACTCTGCCATCTTACGGGCAAATGTCTCTATTGTTCTGTGATGTTCAAACAGAGTTGTTATCTCATTATAGTTTGCCACCAGTATACTGCAGTCTGTCAATGCCTGCAGATTAATCTGATTAGAGACTTGCATAACCAGAGAGGCATAGGCACCTATAAATTCATTATCGGTAAAAAAGGTCTTGTTGTACTCTTGCCCTTCTCCATTACGATAAAACGCCCGAACTACACCTTTTGTCAGAAATCCGATTTCATGTTCTTGTCGCCCTGCTTCGGCAAAATACTCTCCCCGCTTCAGCATACTTTCAGTAAACAGTTGGCTGAAAGCATTCCAGGCAGCATCATCCAGCCGAACAATCTGATTAACACACGTTTGTAAAGAGCCTAACACAATAAAATGGGATTAAGAGAGAACAGACAAGTTGTGGTTACCAGAACGATGCCGATCTGAAAAAGTCGTGAGGAGCCTGACCTGTAAACAAACGAAAGCTTTTAATAAAGTGTGACTGATCAAAATAACCTGCGTCATAAGCGGCTTCGGTAAGGCTTTGAGCCGGTGAATAGGTCGTAATAAAATTACGTAGCCGAACAATAGAGGCAAATTGCTTAGGAGAGGTACCTACCACACGTCGAAACCGTTTCTCAAAAGGATCACGGCTTAAGGGCACATCCTGTACAAGTTCTTTGATGCGTATATTTCCTTGAGCCAGCCGGATCTTTTGCAATGAATTAAGGATAAGCAGATCTGGCTCACGAACCTTTAATTCACCCATCAGAAATTGTTCTACAACTCGTATACGTTGTATAGTATTCTGTACTTCTGCCAGTTGTGCTTCAATATCTCTCACCTTCCAGGCAGGTATCAGGTTATCTAGTGATGTACTGATGCCTGCTAGTTCAAACAAAGGCTCTTTGAAAAAAGCAGATGCTCCTTGCTCAGTAAAGACCACCAGCAGATTAGTCGTCTGTGACGTATAGTGCATTGTACGCGAAACCGTCCGAATACCTGTAATAACAGAGGAAGGTAAGACAATGTTTTCTTTATCGCCTTTGCTCTTTACCAAACCTCTACAACGGAATGCCAGTACAATAGAAGTATCAGGTAGTATCCTATTCTCCTGCATATGCTCACTCTCAATAAGTACAAACTGCTTAATGAAAGGCTTTAAGGCTTCTCTTGGGAAGTATCGTTGAATATGCATAACTCAGATCAAAAAGTAAGATTGGAGTTGGTATAGCAAACAATTCAGAGGTCTACATCTATCCAACAGAAAACTCCGCAGATCCGTTCTATGTCTGAATAGCTTGAAAAGCCTGAACTTTCTCTACAAATTGCTTGAATATACCACTTACTTGTTCCCATTCCCGTTGCTGAATCAATTCTTTTGGAAAAAGTTGTCCTCCCATACCCAGACCTTTTGCTCCAGCTTTCAGAAATGTAATACAGTTCTCAAGATTAACGCCTCCTGTAGGCATTAGTTTGATCTGATTCAGAGGCGCCAGGACTTCTTTAATGAATTCTGGCCCTAACCGGGAAGCTGGAAACACTTTTACCATACTAGCCCCCCACTTCCATGCCTGATAAATTTCAGTAGGCGTATAGGCTCCCGGAAAGATAGGTACACCTTTGGCAACGCAGCTTTTAATTACGTCTTCATCCAGAATAGGTGTCACAATAAACTGTGCTCCTGCATGTAATGCCTTGTCCAGATCATCCAGAGTGCATACTGTACCCGCTCCAATATTCAACCGGGTTCCATATTTCTGACTTAGAAAAGCAATTGTAGACTCTGCCCCTTCTGAGTTCATGGTTATCTCCAGATTGGTAAGGCCAGACTCTGCATAGTGAAAAGCCAGGCCATCCATGGTTTCAGTGGGAAAATTACGCAAAATGCCTACAATAGGCATCTGATAAAATAAATCCCAGGAAAATGTATTGTTCATACTATAAGATCTATAATCATTTACTTACGTTTCTCAGAAAGTATCTTCATGGCGGCATTATGTCCGGGTATACCACTAACAGCACCACCTCTGCGAGCACCTGAGCCACACAGATAAATACGTTCGTGATTTGTTTCCACCCCCCAGGTCTGATTTTCGTCTGCATTTTCTGCAAAAAACCAACTCAAGGCATTGTGAAAAATATTGCCTTGTGGCATTCCCAGTTCCCGTTCCAGATCCAGTGCGCTTTTAGCCTCTATACAAGGCTTTCCATACATATCTTCTGCAA
Organism: Xanthocytophaga flava; assembly: GCF_030068545.1. Taxonomy (NCBI): domain Bacteria; kingdom Pseudomonadati; phylum Bacteroidota; class Cytophagia; order Cytophagales; family Rhodocytophagaceae; genus Xanthocytophaga; species Xanthocytophaga flava. Next base: position 56,781 of record NZ_JASJOR010000015.1, read on the forward strand.
TACAAGCTTCCAATGGTTCTTCCAGGTATTCATTAATTCCAGCCATATAGCTTGCTATCACCTGTTTTTTGGTAGCAATGTTTCGGTCTGTAAACAACCTATAGGGTAAATCAAGTCCAAACAAGGTCAGGGTATGGAAACCTATCCGGGTCATTTCAGGCGACATAACAGTACTATCTGTCAATGTATGACAGTATACTTCACCAGGCAATACCTGTGGTAGCTTTCCAGCTATTGCCTCCCGATAAGACTGAGCCATCTGACTGTATGACTGATTGATATGAAACGTTCCAGCAAATGCATCTTCAGCAGAGATGTTTGACTGCTTTAAGTCAGGCAATCTTTTCAGCAAAAGATTGATCTTAAACGCTGTACCTTCATCTTCCGGTTGAGGCGTATAGGAATCTCCCATCCAGTCAGCTAGTTGTTGGGGGGCAGCATTGATCAATACATAGGTTGCTTTTATTTCCTGGGCCACATTATTCTGAGTAAATGCAACAGTGTGGTATGCACTGCCTTTTCTGATATTAGTTACATTGGCACTTGCCAGCATATTTACACCATATTGGTTTGCGCAGGATATCAATGCCTGTACTACATTACCCATTCCACCCAAAGGTACACGCCACTCGCCGGTTTTATTTCCTATTACGTGGTACAGATAGGTACGATTTTGAAGCAATGATTCATCATGTGCCTGTGTAAAAGCGCCAATTTTCGCATCCGTCAGCAATACTCCCCTTAAAATATCGTGCTGCACATGTGATTCAATCAACTCCCCTATTGGCTTTTCTATCAGCCATTTCCATGCAGATTGTTCATCTGCTGTGGTAAATCTTCTTTCCCACTCCTGTCGGCTTTGCAAGGGTTGTAAAAATGAATCCCAGATTTTCTCGGCCATCAGGTGATTAACTCCCTGAATCTTCTGATATCCCTTATAGTCTCCTGGATGTAAAGACTCTATCTGTTGTTGTGTCAGTTCTTCATTCTCGTTGCTGATCAATAACCCATTGTACCTTCCATTCTCATTAAAAGGTGTATAGGAGGCAATCTTGCGCCTTCTTAACAAAAGACGCAGGTTCAGATCTTTGACAATCTTTTCAGGAAACAAACTTACCAGATAAGAATAACGGGACAGACGGGCATCGTAATCAGGAAATAGTTGTTGAGAGGTGGTGGCTCCTCCGATATAGTCATTTTTCTCTATAATCAACACTTTTTTACCGGCTTTAGCCAGATAGCAGGCTGATACCAAGCCATTATGACCTCCTCCAACAATCACTACATCGTAACTCGTTTTTAATACAAACATAAAAAGTAAAATGATCGGCCTAAAAATAGAGGAAATGATGCGATTTGTAAAAGTATCTTAGTGGAGATTTTATTTTTCTATCTTTGGCCAGGGTCTATACAAAAGGGAAAACAGAGAGGGATCTGGAGATCATCTTATTAATTCATTACTATGACAAAAACAATTCTAAGCCTTCTGTTTATCCTTTTCCTTTGTATCACACAAGTGCAAGCGGGCTGGTATGAATGTTATACTTACAAAGGCAGCATTAGTAAATATCCCATTACACTTTCCATACAAGTACGAGATGGTTTTTTTGGGGAGAAAGACAAAAAAGATTTTAATCTGATTGGCGTCTATAAGTACGATGCATATAACACCCCCATACGACTGGAAGGCAAACTCAACAGACAGACTAAAAAGGTAGTATTGTATGAGGTAAACGACCAAAAACAAAGAATTACGTTTGAATTTGAGTTTTCTGAGAAGATGAGTACAGGAGTATGGAAAAATCTTTCCACTCAAAAGACCTTCCCATTACACCTCAACTATGTGTCGAAGTTGATAGAACTCACTCCTGAATCTGCCATTGTCAATAATGAGGTTCTCCAGACAAATTCGCTGGAAAATTATTATTTCATAGGCATTTACTCCAAACAACCAGGGGAAGACAGAGTCCATATGGACAAGCTTAAGATCATTAACAAGAAAGATAATACTCTCTTCCAGATTATTGACTTTTCATCTGTTGAAACCCAAACCGGAAACATCAAAACCATTGTTTATGACAATGTTGAAGTCTATAATCCCCACAAAAAAGAATTTCTTGTATGGAATGATATCGGCAGAATGGGTGGTTATCTGACAGTCGCATTCAATCCCAAAACACAGAAATTCGAACTAGATCCTGAGCCACAGATCGACGGACCAGAATAATCAACTTCTTTTCTGAGAAAAGCAATCACCTATGGATAAAAAAGCAAAGAACATTCTCTTTAAAACGTATTGGAAAAACGGATGGGTCAGTCGGATATACACAGATCCTGACGATTTTGACTATGCCAAATTCAAAGGCTTAATGTTTGATCCTTTGACTATTTCACATGATCAGTGTCTGGTACAGATACATGGACTACTTTCTGTGATTTCAATGGACAAAGTAGTTAAAGCGTTTCTCAGTAGTTTATCAACAAGACGTCTGGACTGGCGTTCAGGCATTGCTTCTTATTTTATTGCTCAGCAATTACCGCCACACATCTATACAAAAGCTATTTCTGGTCAATCCTATGACAATACAGGCAAAGTAACTCATACAAGTTATACCTGTGGTATCTGTAGAGATTTGAAGTATGGCATAATAGGAGACGAATTTTATAAACATATAGATCTCAATGTGCTCAACTTTGAAAGAATCAAGTGGGGAGGTGTGAGACATGGACATCTGGAGTATACGTTTTTTGACTTACAACAATTTCAACTGGCAGAAATACCAGAGCCCACAGCAGAAGACATTACCATCTTTCGATCTATGCTGGAGATTATTGAAAGCAGCCAGCCTGCGGACTATCCGGGTGCTCTGGAAAAAAAACTAGCCTCTGTTATACCATCCACCAAAGATGAACGAAAAGTTCTCATAGAGATACTGTCGTGTATCGATATTTTAAAACCTGCTTCGTATAACCGACCCAGCAGAGGAAGAGGTGACTGGATTTTTGCAGAATCCTGGAGAGGAGAAGACAAGTATGATAAAGCTTCGCTGGAGAAATATTTTGGAGGGTATATTGGGTAAAATAGGAGGCAATAACTTCTTCAATCATGTATTTTCAAAATGCTGATCTTCTCTCTGCTTGTAGCTTCTTCATTTTTTGCTTGCCCAAAAAATGAAGCAAAAAAGGGCACCTTTTCCCGATCCTTCAACCCGCAAGGCCAAAGGCCAACCTCGCGGGAAAAGGAAGCCCTACGCACCTACACTCCCACACACGATTGAAGTTATCTTTGCTCTCTTTGTAAATTAACTTTTCGTTGGATAACACAGGTTAAGTAAACAGTATTGAACAGAGTTTGGACTAACAACTTTCTAATTAAGCCAAGCCTTCTTTTAAAACATCTAATGCCTCTTGAAAGAAAAAATAGCTTCATCTGAATTCTTCTTTCCCATGTACAAATCCCGGATGATCTCGGCAGCAATCAGGCTAAATGTAATACCATTGCCACCAAATCCCAAGGCAAAATAGGTTAGTGGACGTTCGGGGCTTTGGCCTATGTAAGGCAATCCGTCTTTGGTTTCAGTAAAAGTACCTGCCCACTGGTAATCAATCTGATAATGTATAGAAGGAAACTTCTTTTCAAATGCTCTTTTTAATGCTTCACTTTTACGAGGAATTAAAGCATCCCTACGTTTCGGATTGTAAAAAGGCTCATCCCGTCCGCCAACCAGAATTCGTTTGTCTACTGTAGTTCGCATATACAGGTAAGGGCGAGCAGTCTCCCAGATCAGGCAGTTTCCATACCAAATCGCCTCATCAGGCATAGGTTCACTGATGATAGCAAAGGTAGAGTTCAGATTTTCAACAGGTTGTTTTAAATACTTTTGTGACTCATAGCCTGCTGCTATCACTAATCGTTTTGCTTCAATAGTACAATCTTCTGTGGTCGTTATTCGTACATGATTGGATGCATAGTGTATATCCTTAACCTCCGTCTTATCATACACTTTACCTCCCAGGGCAATAATCTTCTTTAAAAGAGCATGCGTAAGGCGATAGGCATCTATCTCTGCTGCGTTATCGGAAAGTAGACCAGCAGGTGTTGAAAAATGAAATTTGTCAGCAATCTCATCTTTATCAAGCCAGCTAAGTGCAATGCCATGTTTTCGACGAAGTTCATACTCATCTTTTAATGCAGCTACATGTCGTGTACTGGAAGCATAATAAAAACTTTTTCGGTTACGAAAAGTTTTGCCTTCACCCACTGTGTTAGCAATATCCCCTACTTTATCAATAGCATCCAGACATAGGTGATAGCTTCGTACGGCATGTTTCTCTCCAACCATGGGGATCAACTGATACAAAGGTGTGTCGATTTCATACTGCAACAAAGCTGTACTGGCGCATGTACTCCCCATTCCAACATGACGGCGGTCTACTAAAGTGACCTCAACTCCTGCCTGAGCCAGATGATATCCTACCAAAGCTCCTGTAATTCCTGCCCCTATAATAAGTACTTCAGTTTTGCTATTGTGTTTCAGACTGTTGTAAGACTGTATAAATCCATCTTTTATAAGCCAAAAAGGTGTTTCGCTGCGTAAATCCATATAGAGTTAAGAGGTACAATTATTTTCTCTTAACTAGTATTTATCCTTTACTGTTTGCAAAAGTTAAAATCTTTTATGTTAGTAAGTTCTATAGAAAATGGCTGGAAGATAATTTATCAGCGAGCACATGGCCTTCTGGCAGCTCAAATCGCATCTCATTGGAAATTCTCAGAACCACCACTTTACTGGACCGAAACATTGGTTGCGATTGCAGAACATGACGATGGGTTGGCCGAATCATTTACCAGTGAGAACCTAACAGAGGCTGGTGCACCCAAGCATTTTCAGTTGATGGAATTTAGTGTGGAACAGTACCAAAATGTTATGGAGATTTCAGCCTCCAAGAGCCGCTGGAATGCCTTGCTAACGTCTATGCATCTGGAATTTCTGTATGCATCCAAACGCCATACCAATCCACAGTTGGATCAGTTCCTACGACAACAGGAAACTCTTCGCAAACAACTTATAAAAGAACTGAATATTACCAAACAGACTGCCAACAAAAGTTACCGTCTGCTGGAATGGAGTGACGCATTGTCTTTACTTCTATGTATGAGTCAGATTCAGCCAGAACAACGTCGAATCGAGATCAGTACCGGGCCTGATGGGACACATCATCAGCTCTGGCAGGATACAAAAGGGATGTTGCATGTCGATCCCTGGCCCTTTGTCGACCATTCGTTTACTATAGAAGTAGAGTATCGCATCCTTACTCAACTTTCTTTTCCTTCTCTTTCTGCCTTTACAACCGCTCTACAAAAAGCAAAAGTAGAAGTAGATACCTGGACATTCAGTCAATAATTCTACAAACTGCTTAGTTTCTTAAACGCTAAGATCTGATTGTAGCACTCAACCCGTCGATTGGCTACTCTGCTATAAGAAAAATAGGTAACATCTATTTCCGGATGAAAAAAAATCATAAAACATGGTTACCTTTTACTTAGATCACCATAAACATTTAAAAGCATAACAAGCTGGTAAGTTTTTGACTTACAGAAATTTACCAAATAAACTATGCAAAAACATTACTGTAAATTCATCTAAACTTTATCCACTTATTATCTTTAAAAAACATGGAAGAACAACCAAGTCACCAAATCGTTCCTGTTACTGACAATGGTAAAACTATTGCAATTTTAAGCTATATCACTCTTGTTGGATTCATTATTGCACTGATTATGCATAGCAGTAATAAAACCTCTCTAGCTGCATTTCATTTACGTCAGGTGTTACTGTTAATTATTATAGGTGTTGCAGTTGGCTTTGTTGCCTGGATACCAATACTCGGCTGGTTAGTTTGGATTGTTACCTGTATCGGTTTGTTTGTTCTATGGATTTTCGGCCTTATTGCAGCAGTCAATGGTGAAGAAAAACCAATGCCTTTATTAGGAGCAAAAGCACAAGAAATGTTTGCAAGTGCATTTAAATAATTTGAATAACAGTTAGCGAAACCAATTACATACAATAAACCCAGCCTATTTCGCTGGGTTTATTTTTATAGAATACTCTCTTATTCCAGTACTAGGATAAATATCCATACTGTACAGCCACTTTAATAAGACTGGCCACATTGTGTACATTCAGCTTTGCCAGCAGATTGCTCCGATGTGTCTCCACTGTCTTTTCGCTGATAAATAATTGCTTTGCGATATCTTTGGTAGTTAATCCCTTGGCAATTAAATCCAATACCTCCTTTTCTCTTCTTGAGAAACGCACATTATAAATATTTCCTTCCTGTTGCTTCTGTCGGTTCATCCCTTTCAGCACAATCTCCATTACCTCTGCACTCTGATATGTATTCCCCCCAAAGATGGTACGTATAGCCTTAAGTAACTCTTCCCTTCCAGTATTCTTTAATAAATATCCCGAGGCCCCGTTCTTGAACATTTTACGAATAAAGCTTTCTTCACTATACATGGAGATTGCCAGCACCTTTGTTTTCGGAAATTCTTCTACAATATGCTTACAGATGTCCAATCCGCTCTCTTTACCCATATTGATGTCCAGCAACACTATATCTATAGAGCTTTCCTGTAAGGCACTCCATACCTGAGCCCCATCCTGACAAGACCCAACCACCTCAATATCAGACTCCTGAGAAAGAAAAGAGGCAATCCCCTCAGTGAACATCTTGTGGTCGTCGGCTAATAAAACCTTTATCATGAGAAAATCCTGTAAAACAGTGTAGAAAGCTGGCAAAAATATAATATTTTCACCAAAAAATTTAATCTTTTATTTTCACTTTATGAGGAGGATCGTTCTGCTTATAGGTATAAGTTGTGGAATTTTCCTGTACTGTGTAGCTATTGCTCAGCCCCCTTATCCTGATCCCGAAAAGAATTACAATCAGGAAGAACTCATCCGATGGCTTCGTGACTTTCAGCAACAAAAAGATACGCTTGGGATAGCATTCTGTTATCTTGCCTATGCCAAGAATCAGGAAAAGTGGAATGACCCTGAAGAGTCTCCTGTCTATAGCTATAGCAATAGTATGGAGATGTTTCGTCTCAAAGGTGACTCATTGAACTACTATGAGGCAATGGGAGCGTTGGGTATCTACTTTATGGACAGACCCTTGTTTCGTCAGTTTGCCAAAGAATATATAACACAGTCAGTAGCCTACTTCAAACGAAGCCATATTCCACAGAAGGAAATTGGACATCTGATCAATTTAGCCAATGTGCATGTACAGGAAGGACTCATTCCTGAGGCCACCCAAATGCTGCAAAGAGCAGATCAATTAAACAACAAGTTAAAAAACCCACTATTTCAGGGAAGAACGGATGCGGCATGGGCTGATTTGTATGGTCATATTTTTAACAATGCAAAGGCCCTCGCCTATGCAGATAAAAGTCTCCAGATAGCCCGGCAAGCACATATCGAATGGCTGGAAGCCCTGTCTCTCTATTACAAAGGTCGTTCCTATAAAGATATGGGTCAGTTTACTGAAGCCATCCCTACCCTTATGGAAAGTCTGAAAATAACCGAATCCAATATCACACTTTTGCAACTACGCAGAGAGGTATACCGAAGTCTGGGATATGCCTATATGGATCTGAAAGATTATGAAAAGAGCACCCAATATATGTTGAGGATGCAGGAAACTGCTGACTATGCCTATAATTCCAAAATCGAACGAGATATCAATTCGTTTAAAGACTATTTGCTTATTGGCCGTCAGAAAGAACAACTGGCTAAAGCTACCCTTGAAAAAAAGCTTACTCAATCAGAACTGGATCGTCTGCAATCCCGGCAGCAATTTTATATCATCATTATTGTATTGGCGGTATGTCTGACTGGAGCATCCATATACATTGCAGCCAATCAGGTTCACTTAAATCAGTTACGGGATGAGAAAGTTAAAAAGAACCTTCAGATAGAAACGCTTAGTGCACTGATACAAGGCCAGGAAAGTGAACGATCCCGTATTTCGCAGGAGTTACATGATGGAGTGGGTACCCTTCTCTCCCGTATAAAGATGTGTATAGAGCATCCCAGTATGTCAAGAGAGAAGGTAGTCCAGATGATAGACGATGCCTGTGGAGAAGTACGTTCCATTTCTGGCAACCTTCAACCCAATACCTTAGAAAAATTCGGTTTGATACGTGCTGTGGAAGATCTGATTATCAAACAAAAAGAAGAATCTCCACAGATTATCTTCCAGCATTTTGGTTCTCCTACTCCTATCACACCCGACAAAAACCTGATGATTTACCGAATTGTTCAGGAACTACTCACCAATGCCCTCAAACATGCTGAGGCTTCTGAAATACTCTTAGAGATTGTATATCAGAAGGAAGATATACTATGCCTCACAATAGAAGATGATGGGGTAGGATTTGATGAAAAAACTGTATCACCCGAAAGAAGCGGCTGGCGAAATATTCGTTCCCGAATAGAATACCTACAAGGTATTTTATGGCTTAATTCCGCTCCAGCCATAGGTACTTCCGTTACTATTCATATTCCTCTAACATAAAAGAGCCTGCAAATATACACCTATCATCTGACGCCAGTAATGGGGTTTATGTGCACGTCCCTGCCATTCATAATAGGAATGACAAATCCGTTTTTGCCATAGCAACTGACTGAATGCTCGATTATTTTCGAGAAAAGGGTCTTCATTGCCACAGGTCAATACAATCTCCATCTGTCGCAGATGTTCCAGCCAATACTCATCCCGCAGATTGTAAAGAAAGTGACTGGGGGTATTAAAATAGATCTCTTCATCATAGTAATCGCCAAATAAACTGCTAAACTCTGCTACAGGTACAGACAAGTCATATCGTCCACTGAAGGCAATCACTTTGTCAAAAAGTTGCGGATGCCGGAAGGCAATATTAACCGCATGAAAAGCACCTAAGCTACATCCATGTGAGATCAATGAAGAATTGGGATTCTTTTTCTCAGAAAAAGGCAGTACTTCTTTTAGCACATACTGCTCATATGCCAGATGTCGGCGAATCCGATGTGGAGGATCGGCCCAGAAGTTATACAAACTTTCTCCATCAATGCTATCCACACAAAATAACTGTAACTCTCCATTGCACAGATGTGGCTTCAGTACTTCACTCAAACCCCAGTCTTCATAATCATAGAATCGCCCCATGCGTGCAGGAAATACCAATACGCGTGTTCCGGATGTTCCCAGAACCAATAATTCCATAGTGCGGTTCAGATGTGGACTAAACCATTGATGGTATTCGCGGTTCATTTTTTCGGATAAATTAACATCCGAATATAACTAATTGTATATTAACGCATTATTAATGAATCATTAAAAAATAATATGTGAATTTTGGCCAATAACTTCCTGCCATACCTGATAGCCTTTCACACTCAGATGTAATCCATCTTCCTGAAAAAGTTCTTTTCGGGGATATCCATTGGCATCCAGCATAGGCGTGAATACATCAATGTAATGCCATTGGGAACGGGCATGAATCTCTTTTTGTATAATCTGATTGGTATAGCGAATACGGTCTATAATATCCCAGCGGGCAATACTCGGTTTGACAGACAAAAAGGAAACATTGGCATCTTTCAGAGAGAGTGAGGCCTTTTCCATCAGTGCCACCAAAAACAATAGTACTTCTTCCGGATGCCTTCCGTCACCCAGATCATTGTCCCCTGCATAAATGATCAGACTTTGCGGATGATAAGGAACTACCACACGTTCAAAATACCAGGCACAGGCGGCAAGAGTAGACCCACCAAAGCCAAGGTTCAGAATATTGTAATCGGGGAAACTGGCAGCAATATCCCCCCACAACCGTATGGACGAACTGCCATAAAATACAATTTTCTTTTTAAGAGGATCGAGAAACTTTTTCTTTTCAAGCGATTTTACTTCATCTTCAAACCAGAACATAATTCAATAGCGTATTGATCAGTCAGTAAAGTTACATTATTGACAAACAATAGCTCCATGAAAAAACCGTTTCTCACAAAAGAGTATAGAAAAATAGCTAAAAACCCCAGAGCAATTATCATAGATAACTCCCTGGGGTATAATATGTACTTCTGCTCAACTTATTTAACGGATAACTCTGTATAATATTTTACTTTCCACTTCACTCTCCCATTAAGAGGATCTTTATCCACTGCGAAGGCATTTCCTTTCTTGGTCAGGTTTACCGTTTTCACCACATTGTCAGTTGGCAAACAAACTATCCCCTTTGCAGTGTTTCCGTTGGCAGAATACACTACCAGATCCAGATTTGTCCAATCCATCTCAGCGGTAGATTGCGCCAGTTTGATATGTGGTAACATAGCTCCATCACGCACCAGTAGGATAATATCCAGTTCTCCTGCCTCAATGGTATGCCAGCCACCTGCATATACTTTACCTGTCTGGTAGTCGATCCACTGACCTTGTGGCAGATATACATTACGGCTACGCAAACCGCTTTCAAATAGCGGTGCCACCAACATCTCCGAACCAAACAAATACTCGTTGTCAACCTGCCATGCTCCCGGATCATTCGGAAATTCAACAAACAAAGCTCGTAATACAGGTAATCCTTTTTCTGTTGCCTGCTTTGCCTGTGCATAGATATACGGCATTAACTTATACCGCATTTCCGTTGCCTTACGAAAGTAATCATTAAAATTTTTACCATACTCCCATGGTTCCTTAGGTGCTTGTCCATGGCAGCGAGTATGCGAAGAGAAGAGTCCCATTAGCAACCACCGGCGATAGAGTTCTTCCGGTGTTTTGGTGGTGAAACCACCGGCATCATGACTCCAGAATGAAAACCCGGACAGCCCCAATGATAGTCCACCTCTCAGTTCGGACTCCATACCCATATCTGTCGATTCAGCATCCCCCCCCCAGTGCAACGGAAAACGTTGACTACCAGCCCATGAACTTCTTGCCCAGATGATGTTTTCATTATTGATCCGTTTGGTAATATCTGCTACAGCCGTTTGATAACGCAAAGGGTACAAGTTATGCTCATAAAAACCAGTACGCCCATTGGAGTAAACACCATTCAAAGGGGCCGCTTCACCAAAATCAACTTTAATAGCACTTACACCCTGTTTTAATAAACCTCCTATCTTGTCCTGATACCATTGAATGGTACTCGGGTTAGTAAAATCCAGCACTGCATCTTCGTAAGGGATATTGCCTTTGCCATCTTTGACAGCCAGTCCTTTGTCTACAATTTCAGTAAATAGTTTGTTCTTGGGTACAAAATAAGGCAGTTGCCATAAGCAAGTATGAAAACCTTGTTTCTTCAGGTCCTGAATCATCCCAACAGGATCTTTAAAACGGGAAGGTGCAAACTGGTAGTCGCAACGCCAGTCTGTTTCAAACCAGCCTGTATCAAAGTGAATAACATCTGATGGGATTTTATTCTCACGCAATTGTTTCGCAACCTTACGACCATCTTCTTCGGAGAAATAGGTAATGCGGCTCATCCACAATCCAAATGACCATAAGGGAGGCATAGCAGCCTTGCCTGTCAGGTTGGTATACTCATCCAGAATATCTTTGGGCTCTCCCAAAAACACAAACAGATCCAGTTCATCATCCCCAATCATCAACGCATTGTTGGCATTAAAGGTAGCTCCGAAATCACAGGTAATTGGTGACGATGTATGCATAAACATACCATACCCACGACTACTCATAAAGAAAGGAACAGGCTTATAAATCTCGTTGGTCTCTACTCCATTCACATCATCTGCCCATAATACCACTTTCTGTCCATACTTATTCAGTTTTGTAAACGACTCTCCACAGCCATAGATCTTTTCATCAGGCATCAGCGAAAATACAGCAGCTATACTTCGGGAATAATCAGAAGCCCTTCGCACAAATGAAAAGGGTAAAGTTGGAGTAAATGAACTCTTTCCGTCTGTCTGATGACGTGTTTGTGTTAACAACCGTCCCTGTGCATCCCACACTTCTATTTTCCAGGGATTTTCTTTAATTACAATTCGTCCGAAGGCACTTTTGTATTGATGTCCACCTGCTACTTTAGCATATTGCCACGATTTATCAGTCGCTGGTTCTTTTACCAGCATGAGTGAAGGTTCGCTTTTATGGTATTGAGGTCCGGATGTGGCACGAATCCGAATAGTTTTGGGTGATACAAACTGAATAGAGAATGGAAGTACCGGATCAGCTGCGTATTCAATACCTGGAAACTCATTCTGGGGTGCCAAGTCTAAACCAGACATCGTATTATCAAACGCATGTCGGGTAGTGTATCTGGCCCGCTTCCAGGTTATGGAACCCGATAGGGATGCCGGATCAAAGGTCTTGAGATTATCGGCCAGAAAGTATGTATTGGTATACTCTTTAAAGTCTTTGCTAATATCAACGGGGTCATTGAGAATAAAAGGAGTCTGTGCATTGACTAATGGACTACTCATCAATGCAAAAACGCCTGCAATAAACCGAAACCGGTTTCTTTTCACTGGCTTTTCCATAAATAGGTAATAGAATAATAAGTAAAGATTGTGTTTGTTTTTCTGTTTGCTCTAATGGAACCTCTTTAGAAGATAGAGTTATTGTTGAGAGACAAGCTTACGCAGTACAACACCCTTTGCACCTGTTAACCGGATAGAATATACACCAGAGGGCAACTCAGAAGTGATATGGATTTGTCTGAAACCTGCTGGAACAGCTTGTTGGTATACTACTTGTCCCAACATATTTAGCACTTCAACTTTGTGATAGGTATTCTGCTCCCATTGAATCTGTATGCTTTTTTGTGCTGGATTGGGATAAACAATCAAAGAAGGATCTTCATAAAGCTGTGTTCCCAGTATGGGATCATCTCCTTTTTCCAGTAGAATATATTGTACAGACAGTTTAGGAACCGACACCTGGATCTGATCTGAGAGCGGAACAAGCTTTGCTTTAATCGCTTCCAGTTTATCAATAGGTCCTCCAATAGATGTTTGTGTGGGTCCTGCGCCATTGACAAGTACTTGCAATGAAAAATTTCCATTGCCTGTTCCACCAGTCAGGCCATAGAGATAATATCGATCTGGAGTAATGAAGTTTTGCGGCGTTAGCTTTATCAGTTGATCTGTCTGCCCTTTATTTACAATCACGATACCTGCCTCACCTGAGCTAAATGTAGAAGCATACACGACTACATTTCCGTCTCCGGATGTACGCGTTGTTTTTACCATATGATCACCAAAGAACTTCTGGAAATAATACATGTAGTAAAAAGGCGCACGCGGATTCCATAGTGCATTGCTTCCATCTGTATCATCACCCCGACCAAACATTCCCATGTCGTCTCCGTTTCCCCATGCATTGGCAATATTCCATCGGTTTGCCATACCATACTTGTGTTTGATCATTTCACCCAAAACCAGTACCGCATGCATACCGTTAACATACGAAGCAGCCTGTTTTGAGCCTTCAGCAAAGATGTTCCATTCTGTAAGGGTAGAAGCTTTTACAGGTACACCCCACTTTTGCGATTCTGACACTGTTCTATTGGCATATTTCTGAACTTCGTTCTCTACCGAGTTGAGAATGGTTGACACTGTGGAGTTCTCCTGAAAATTGGTAAAATAAGTATGATCTACATACCAGTCCGCTTTATTTCCTACTCCTGCCAAAACACCTTCATCGTTTTGTACTCCAATATAGATGACAGCCCCTATTTCTGAGGCGGCCTTTTGCATAGAGTCAATAAACACCTGACAGTGTTTCCCATACAGTTCCGGAGTGAGAATTTCCGGTTGTCCATCCTTATTCTGGGAAGTTATGATCTTATAGCTACCAGACCATGTATACAAATTCTCATTACCAATTTCCCAGAACTTTGTACGTCCTTTATCATAACGGACCCAATCAGCAGCCAGATGGGCAGCAGTTTGTACAGGTGTAAGACCTGTGCCATATCGGGCATATCCATAATTTACTGTGATTAAACCTTCCGTGCTGGTTTTTGCCAGAAAGTCATAGTAGTCATCCAATCCAAACGTCCAGTACCCTTTTCCAGGTGTCCAATATCCAGAAACCGCAGTGCTAATCGTCGCTCCAGACTTAATCATCTGTGCAGGAAGATCCGTGGGCAAATTTTTAAACCATCCTCCGGAAGCACCATTGGGTTGTTGCAGATTCCAGTCCCATTCAACATTCCAGAAGTATTCGTCACTATGTAATCCTCCCGGATAGCGAATGATTTGAGGATTAAGCTTTTGAATATAATCAACCAACTTGGCCTCCTGATTGTATGTACCAGAATACTGATTGGCGTTTGTTCCATATATGTAATCAGATACCTTAGCAACCGTATCAGCAAAATCTATGGTAAAAACAGAAGCTGGTGTACCCTGCGGAAAGTTTATTACCTCGTAGGCTGGTGCAGTAGCTGTCTTATTTTTAAAGTTATGCAAAAAGACTCCTGCTGTATTCTGAGCAGTAACGTTCCAGCAAGTCAGCAAAGCCCAACTCCACACTATGTATAGTTTATTCATATTCAACTGATTTGTATGGTACTAAAACAATAGGTATTCAGATCCGATCATATAAAAATGTCCTGTTATAGCACGTATTCTCTACAACAGGACAAACGTTTATCATGCAGATCCAAAGACTGAATGTATTACTGGATATTTTTAACTACCCTGATATTATCTACTGCTGCAGAAAATGTCTTTACAGCCTCACTTCCATCATTAACGAAGTAGAAGTTGATACCACCAGCTCCCGATTCACCCAGCACTTGAGTAAGAGAAGTTGGTGCGCTACCACTATCATCATACGAACCATTTTTGGTTTTCTTAAAATCTGTGAGAGGAATAGTTACTGTATGCCAACCGGTAGTGGTCGTATAAGCAGTACTACTTGAACTATTATCACCTCCACTCCAGGGAGCATAACGAGCCATATAGTTGTTCCAGTTACCATCTTTCGCAATCAAAATACTTCCCACTTTCCATTCTTCTTTGATATAGATTTCAAACTTCAAAGAATAGCTGGCAATCCCATCATTCATATTTTCGGCACTTACCCACTGAGTAGAGCCGGTATTAATGGATCGGTTAGTGTTCCACCAGCCACCATCACCAGCCCCAATACCCGCAAATTCCATCAATGCATAATTGCCATGACCTCCTGGAAATTTAGTCTCATCATTGGAAGTGGCACATCCCCAGATCAGTGTATTGATATCATCAAAATTACATAGTACACCAGAGCCAGTATAATAATTAATAGGTGCACTGGATTCTACATCTCCATATTTCGTAGTCACCTTCACAGATCCACTTGTTGCCAACGAAGCAGGAATTGTTACTTCAATAGACTCTGCATCTTCTGATACGGTAAACTCTGTTATCTCCACATTACCAGGAAAAGTGATTTTCTCTACCAGATAAAAATTAGCTCCTGCAATAGTCATCTTCGATCCGGGAAGCCCATTTTCATTGTAAATACCACTGATAACAGGCTTAGGAGGTAATAAGGTAAAGGAAAAAGTAGTCTCACCGTGGGTAGTAACAATCCGTAATGTATTGGATACAGAAGATTCTGTCGCTTCTGTAGGAGCCTCTGCCGGGATAGTTATGATGATGGTTTGGTTGGTATTATAAACCGGATTAAAAGATGCGTTATAATCGTTAAAATAGATATTTTTTGCATTAGCTAAATTTTCCCCCTGAATAGCAATCAGTGTACCTGGATATGTCTGCGTAAATGTGCTGTCTTTTGTTGCAGGATTGAGCATTCGAACTTGTTTGACAACAGGTGCGCCCAGTTCTTCATCCTTACAGGCATTTAAAGACACAGTGATGGTGAGCAGAACACTCCAATACAGGAGTGTTCGTATATGAATAGATATATTTTTCATGTTAGCGTATAAATTACAGTCTGTGAAACAGTCAATCAAAGGAATAGTAAGTCTACAAATCCTCTGTAAATGTATAAGGAACAGGTTCTTTACGTAGATTGGGAGCCTGCGTAAGTTCAACTTCCGGATAAGGAAGGAAGAAGTGAGCAGCATCTACACTATAACGAACTGGATTGTAAGTAATATTCCATTTGGGAGGAACAGAGCCTTGTACATGTGTAATGGTATAGTTCCCTTTGTCCATGTTGCTGAGTATAGTCAGTGCTTTGGTAGGATTGAAGTAGTACAACCGCACAAACTCATACCATTGTACCCCCTCCATAGCACACTCAATACGCTTTTCATGAAAAATATCATCAAATGTGATGGATGTCTTGGCTGCGAGTCCGGCTCTGGTACGTACAGCATTAAAATACTTAAGTGCTTCTGCGTCACTGGTAGCGTTTGCATTCCCCATAACAGCTTCTGCATAGATCAGGTATACTTCTGCCAGACGTAACATATAGGTATTGATAGCTGTACTCATATTAGCAACTCTGCCATCATTATCGGACGCCAATCCCACTACATATTTCTTCACGTTGGCACGATTCCCATTTGTTACCACCAGTTCTTCTATGCTTTGTGTACCATCCGGATTGGTAACAATCTGATGGATATAATTGTATCTGTCACCTGGAAACATAAAGGTGGCTTTTCTACGAATGGAATCTGCAGCCTCGTATTCTTTCAGAATGTCAGCAGTGGCGCCATGATCTATACCCCATCCATCCGAAAAACCTGTAATGGAGGAATTAAATGCCATATAAGCCTGTAATGTATTTTGTGTTCCCCATTCACCATTGTACACCCACTGTAAGGCAAACAAACTCTCTATATTGTTATTATTGGCAGTTTTAAATAAGTCTGCATAGTTTGCTACCAGTTTAGCCCCACTATTATCAATTACATCTTTGGCATAGTATCTGGCACTATCCAGATCTGTCTGGTCACGGCTACCTTCAGAGTGATTTAAACCTGCTCTTGTCAGAAACATTTTGGCTAACATTCCTTCAGCAGACCATTTTGTGATACGCCCTTTCGCGACAGGGATAGCAGGAAGATTTTGGGCAGCATATCTGAAATCCCGGATAATAAATTCCCAAACAGACGCTACTGTATTACGTGTAAGTGTTGTGTCTGTTAGTAATGCAGTGTTATCTGTAATGATGGGAACAGCCTGGTAATTACGTACCAGATAGGAATAGGCCAGGCCACGCATAAAACGAGCTTCTGCAATCGCATGTTTTTTAATGGATTCAGATACTGCGGCTCCCGCAAACTTATTGACATTTCGGATAATCGTATTACATTGTCCGATTGTATTAAAGAAGGCTCTCCAGCTGTATAGTACCTCATCTTCGGTAGAGGAGGTGGTAAAACGCACATGAGAAGTCCAGCTAGAACCTGAAAATAAGGTACCACCCCGTGCATCTCCAACAGCAAAGGATGCTTTGTCGTTATAGTCAAACCAGACAATATTATACAGTGCGGCCGTTCCCATCAGCACTTGTTCATCTGTCTGATAATAATTTTCGTCTACAATCGAGTCAAGAGGCGTTCTTTCCAGAAAATCTTTGCTACAACCTGATAGCAAGAATACAAATACAGTAAAAGCCGGATATATAAACTTGTGAATATTTTTCATAAACATAGAAATCAGAATTAGAAATCAATACCGAGGTTAAAAGTATACATACGAGTCAGTGGATAACGACCATAATCTACACCTGTTACTGTACTGTTAGGGTCTGAGCCATTTCCTACATAGGCGCCTACCTCTGGATCATACCCTTTGTATTTGGTAAAAGTGGCTAAGTTCTGAACACCCAGTGCTATACGAACTCCGTCTAATCCTGAAATTCTTGAGTAAAGCGATTTGGGTAGAGAATAACTAAGCTGCACATTTTTAACACGCAGATAGGATCCATCTTCTATATAATCTGATGTAGCTCTATCTCCATTACCATTGGCATCACTTGCTACAACACGGGGATGGGTAGTTCCTGCATTCGATACATAAGGGTTTCCTTCTGCATCTGTTGCCAGGCGAGCATAGTCTGTCGCTCCTTTCAGAAGGTTACGACCAACATTAATACGGGTAACATTTTCATTTTTGAATCGTACATAGTTAAAGATCTGATTGCCATAGGATGCAGTCAGTAATACCATCAACTCTATTCCTTTGTAGTTAAATGTGTTGGTAAAACCTGCGGTGAACTTAGGCCAAGGATTACCAATTATTTTTTGATCCTGTCCATCGATGACACCATCCCCATTCAAATCTTTATATTTTACATCTCCAACCCAAGTGCTGCTTTGTGCCACTGTATTGTTTTTAGGGATAGGCGAATTTTTGACTTCATCTAAATTCTGGAAGATACCTTCTTTTTCATACCCATAAAATTGCCATATAGGCTGGCCAATCTGAGAACGAGTCAGGAAGTTTACCATAAACCAGTATTTTCTATCCATATATGCACTCTCTGAATATAGTTCAGTCAGCTTATTTCTCACACCAGATATATTCAAACTACTTCCCCAGCTAAAGTCACTTTTATTAACATTTACAGTAGTAATGGTAACTCCATACCCCCTATTTTCCATAGCACCCAGGTTGACAAATGGCGCAGCGATAGATCCCTGCCCAGATGTACCCATATAGTATGGTAATGGTGTCATCATAATTAATTTATCCGTTTTTCTCAGATACACATCACCATCTATCTGAATTCTGCTGTCAAACAAACTCAGATTAAGACCTAAATTATAGGTGAGGGTAGGCTCCCATTGAAAGTTTTCATTTGAGTAGTTACCAGCCAGAAAACCAGCGCCCCAGGTAGTTGTATAAGAATTTAACTTAGCCAAATACCCTTGTCCATTTCCCGAGTTTCCGGTAGTTCCAGCCTCAAACCGAAGTTTTAACTCATTTACCACTGGAATACTTTTCATAAAGCCTTCTTGTGAAATACGCCATGCAACTGAAGCCGATGGGAAATAACCCCAGCGTTTATTAGCTCCAAAATTGATAGAGCCATCTGCTCTGAAAGCAGCCTGGAAATAATATTTATCAGCAAACGAATAGTTTAAACGTCCAAGATATGATTCCATAGCCCAACTCCCCTTAGAACCATTATTAAGAGCTGTTTTTGCATCTCCTAAATTTAATTCTGTCTGGCTATTAGTTAGGAATCCTGAACGAGTACCAGATAATGATTCATACCAGCTTTCCTGAGCTTCATGGCTCACCATCAATCCAATAGAGTGTTTCTTAATTTGTGTGTTGTATTGTACTAACTGGTTCCAGTTCCAGTAAAGTGAGTTTCCAGCAGTCTTTTGAGAAACAGCTGTATTATTTGTAATACTACCCATTCTATAAGTAGGGGTAAATGTATACCCATTGCTAAACTGAGCATTTCCATTCAATGAGGTACGAAATACCAATCCTTTCCAGATATTGATATCTGCGCTGATACCTCCCAGCGCATTCATTCTGCGAATCCGGTTATCAATTAGGCTCGCCAAGGCAATCGGATTGGATGTAGAGAACTGTGCATTTATAGGTCCGCCCCAACTACCATCCGCATTACGTACGGCTATATTGGGAGCCTGCTCTATAGCAATGCTAATCAGATCATTTTGTGTGGAGTTAACTTTATCCTTGGTCTGGTTCAGAGCAATATTAGTACTTAATTTTAGCCATTTGCGCGTTTGATTGTCTATATTCAATCGGAAGGCATATCGATCAAAGCCAGATCCAGCCACCACACCTTCCTGCTTGAAATACTCGCCCGACATATAATAGGTAGTCTTATCGTTTCCTCCGCTTAAGCTTAACTGATGTTTTACTAAAGGAGATTGGCGGAATAACTCTTTTTGCCAGTTAGTCCCTTCTCCTAGCAAAGAGGGGTCCTGAAATTCAGGGACAGCAGTATTGCCCGTCAAAGACCGATATTCATTTACCATCTCAGCATATTCTCTCAGATTGAGAGTTGGTAAATACTTGGGGCGATCCTGTAGTGAATAAGTAAAAGCATAACCTGCCTTCATTTTGCCAGATTTACCGCGCTTAGTAGTAATCAATACAACTCCATTTGTTCCTCGTGAACCATATACAGCAGTAGCTGAAGGACCTTGTAAAATGTCAATAGTTTCAATATCACTTGGATTGAGGCCTGCCAACGGGTTAATAGAACTTGTTTGTCCGTATGATCCACCTGCTGCCCCTGATATCTGAACCCCATCAATGACATATAAAGGTTCGGTTGTTCCATTCACTGAACTTATTCCCCGAATATTTACAGAAATACCTCCTCCTGGCTGGCCAGTATTTTGTGTAATGTACACATTAGCTGCACGGCCCTGAATAGCCTGCTCCAAGGTTGTGTTCACTGTCTTTTCCAGATCTTTTGCTGTGATCGTAGTCTGAGCAGAACTCAGATCTGTACGTTTCATTTCCCCATATCCCACAACAACTACTTCATTTAGGATGGAAATGTCTTCAGGTAAAAGCACATCAATAGTAGTACGCGAGCCTACTTTGATTTCCTGAGTGACATATCCTATAAAGGAAATAACCAATACATCATTATCTGAGGCCTCAATGGCAAATTCCCCTTTGGCGTCTGTAGTAGTTCCGATAGCAGTTCCTTTTACAAGAACACTGGCACCCGGAATTTCTTTGTTATCCATCGCAGACTGGATAGATCCTTTGATGGTTCTCTTGGTAGATTGTGCCTGTACTTCGGAAAAAATCACAGACAGAACAATCAGAAGAAAAACCCATGAGATCCGATAATAACCGGGGGGAAGAGACAAAAGACTCCTGATTCCAGAATTAGAGTGTGTAAATAGTTTCGTCATAATAAAGGTGTTCATTTGATAATATGATTGAATGGGTAAAACGGTCTTGCATTTCAGGAATTGAAACCGCTTAATGAAGTACCGATCATAGCTTGAGCATACAGTGTATCCGTTCGGGTGTGATACCAGACATTTTGTGGAGTAAAGTAGTGTCTGATGCGATTAAGGTTGGTACATCGCTGCAGGAATGAATAGGATAAAGTCCCGGCTCTATACTGACAATGCCAGTGGCCGGGAAAATATCAGTTTCTTATCAACGTTTATACCCTCAATTAATGGTACAAATTTATGTTACAATTGCACTTTACACATCGGGGAAAATCCCTGAAAATAAAACTCAGGGAAAACCCTGAGTTTTTAAAATAAAAGGCTTTATACAGGATCTGAAGGCAGTTTTTTTACTAAGAAGACAGTTAATCATCTCTTCGGGAGAAGAAAAAGCATAAGAATAGAAATCTTTTTCCTTGGATTTGTTTTATCTATTGATCTACAAATACAGTTGTAAGGAAGCTTGTAGGAATTATTGGCCAAAGGCAGAAAAATACATGAGTTATCCCAAATTTTAGATGAGAGTAAAACCCAAGTCTATGTTTTAAAATGTAGGCTTGGGTTAATTTTTAAGAATCCCTCTCCTCATTTGTTTATAGCCCCTTGCATTATTCTTCCACTGACCTCTTCATTTTTTGCTTGTCCAAAAAACGAAGCAAAAAAGGACACTTTCTGCCGATCCTTCAGCCCGCAAGGCCAAAGGCCAACCTCGCGGCAGAAAGAAGGCCAGCGCACCTACACTACCACACACGATTGAAGGCATCGTAACTCTCTTTGTGACATTTGTTATTACTTCCTCAATGACATCCTTTACTCAAAATTCGAAATGATTCATATACTAATAATGAGACAGACTACATGAACCTTGTTATTTCAACGTGTATATATTCTTTAGGTCTTTCTCAAATAAGGTATAAGGGTCCTGATAAAACTTCAGAAAGTCAGGTACACTGGAATGTCCGGGATACGGAGCATAGTAATGAGTAGGGCTTTGTGTATCGTTTCGCCAAACCAATACATAGGCGAGTTCCATGTCTTTTGTTTTCATAGCTTTCAGCAATGTTTCAGTCCACCAGGTAGGATTAGGAATAGATTCTAGCCCTGTCTCTGTAAAGGCAGCTATCTTCCCCTTCTTCTTTGCATAATCTGAGATAACCTTCAACTTTCGGATACCAGCATCAAGATTATAATGACCATCACGCCCAAAATCAGCATAATCATCCATACCTACCAGATCAACCCATTCATCTCCGGGGTATCGCTCCAGAAACTCTGCCTCAGTATTGAACTTACAATCAGGAGAGAATGCATACAGGAAGTTATGCACCTTTAGATCATCCCGCAAATAGGCCACTGTGAAACGCCACAGAGACACAAATTCGCTTTGTGAACAATGGCTTTTACCCCACCAAAACCAATCTCCATCAAACTCGTGGTAGGGTCGAAAGATCATTGGCACCAGTTTTCCATCTTTCCCACGACTTGTATTTGCCAGGTCTGCAATTGTCTGCAATATCTTTTTATAGGACTCATGGTGTGATCCTCCAGGAATAATATCTTTTACAGCAGGGGCAGACACAGAATCTTTCCAGTAAAAACTGGTTGGCGTAACCGGATTGTTAAAGTGCCAGGCTACCGTAACCACTCCTCCTCTATTATAGGTATCCACAATATGTTTTCGCAACAATTCTTTATTCTTAGTGACAACCTCATCAGGCCATCCTGATAAACCACTGAAGTCAACTCCTATTACAGCAGGGTGAGATCCACTTACAGACTTCACATCCGAACGATCTGGGTCGCCCGACCATCCATGCCCATACTCTGTGGCATGCATATGCCCAAACAAGGTATGTTCTTTGGACAGTTGCTTCAGATTTACAAATAAAGCCTGAGTTTCTTTTGTGGCTTTCGAATCTACCAGCTTCACTTTATGTCCAAATAGCATCTGAAAGCTGCTACTAAATATGCCGACAATGCCCAAAGCAAAGAAAAATGCGAAAGAGTTCCGTTTTATCACCTTTGATTTCATGAAGAGAATAATAAGAGAATAGTTTGATAAATCAACATAGGTAGCTATACCTCTGACGCTACAAATATAAAACCTTATTAAAATCTCTACTTACCCGCAGAGATTTTACGTATCACCACTACCCTATCTTCGCCATTACCAGGAACAGATAGCTTACCGTTTCCAACAGAAACTTTCTGTATGGATTTCCCTGTGGTTACATCAAACCATTCCGCTTCATAAATACCCCTAGGGAGATTAATTGTGAGATCATAAATAGAAGAAGTAATAGACTCCCAGTAGATTACCCATTGTGATTTTCTATCACTCAATGCATAAGAGATGGCACCAGGAGCGGTTTGAACTACAGAGGCATCCGGCGATAAATTGATAAATCCTATCCTATCAAAAAAGTGTTTCAATACACTCAATTGTTTACGAAGTGTAGAACTTCCTCCACCTGGAGCTTTATAGGAAGTATCTCGTCCGGTTTCATTTCCAACGGAAAATGAATAATCCAAATGATTGAATAACCCGCCACCTGCCATTAAAAATCGCCAAGCCTGCCGACGATAGGTTTTGTCTTCTCTACCAGCAAATCCGGTTTCATTAAAACCAACCACTTTATTCAGATAATAGTTATCAGTTACAGCTTTAGGCAAAGCATAATGAAAATTAAAGATAGATACATTGGCATCTGTGTCAGCCACCGGATAATAAAAGTTACTTACATTTTGTGAGATCAGATGTGGCTTAATAACAAGTTTTCGTTCTTCTTCTCTAATCCAATCTGCTACTCTCGCTTGCCATTCTCTGGACTTTTGTGATACAATCTGAATCTGCGTAAACCAGTCTTTAGCACTTCCATATTCATTCCATACTACGGTCTCTTCGGATTGATCCCACCAGGGTTCGTTCTGAATCTCAAAATAAAAATTTCCGAATGGCTGTAGTTCCTGAACCAGTTTACGTACATACATTTCCTGATGCTTCAGAATATTTCCATTAGCCAATGTATTTACCGATTTAGAAACAATGGTGTCTGTCTGATTGATATTGTTGCTTCTGTTAAATGCACTGTATCTCCACCCATCCTCATAATAGGAGGAAAAAAGATTGATCTCTACAATAATATCCAGTCGGGTTGCTTCCGTCATAAATTCTTTCAATCGGGTAAAATAGGCATCATCCCAAACAGTGAGATCAAATTTATTTCCGCCTAATACATAACCAGGTGTCTTACTTCGTGCCCAGGGTAAGAGTAATCGGCCTTCTTGTGGTGCTATATTGTTTCGGGTGATTCCAAAATCTCCCAGTTTCTCCACATAGGCCCCCATAAACACTCTTGTCACATTGAAATCTTTCTGAGAGATAGTTCTCAAATATGTTTTATAATCAAAATCAAGATTAATGATAGAGCCATAATGTTCTCCTGAACCTACCAGAACCATTGGCTTATTCTGGTACAAAAAATAGTGTGGATTTTGTGGATGCAGTTGAAGCACATTTTCTATTTGCGCCATTAACGGCTTTAATGTTCCAATACTTACCATTACTAAAATGCATACTACCTTTATCCAGGAGAAAACAATTTGAGTCATATCTCTGTTTAAATGATAATTATGACTCAATTTAATTCAATAAAATACAAAACATTCACCATCATAGAAAATCATTTCACACTCTATCCGAATTGCTTTAACAGAATAAAAAAGGTTGTCATAGATATGACAACCTTTTCAAAATAATACCTATAAATAGTCCCTTATTGAGGGTCACTCCATACACGATCTTTCAACGTTGCACTTTGTTGTGGCTGAGGGTTTGTTGAAATTTCAGAGTTTGGATAGATTAATCTTCTGGGAATTGAAGGAAACAAGGCATGTGGCACCAAACTAATAGCAGGATACCCCGTGCGTCTCCAGTCACTGAATACTTCCACTGAGAAAATATTGGCAATACTTTTCTCTTCCATAATCCGCTCCAGCGCATTGCTGGCAGTCAAGGTGCCTCTACTTGCCAGATACGCTGCCGATGAATTGGATACTCCTAGCTTAGACATATCTGCCTGAATGGCAGCCGTATAGGATTCCTGAGCAGCAGCATAACCATCTGTAAGCAAATCAGCTTCTGCCTTCAGAAATAAAGCCTCACGATAGTTGATCAGAACCAATGAGGATGCTTCTCCTGCATAAAATGCACCTCCTATTGAATAAGATCCCAGACTACCAATCCCTTCTGTTCCTATCTCACGTCCTCTGTATACACCGTCTTCTTCTGAAAGTGCAACCAGCTTTGAAATACGTGGGTCCTGACGATCTTTTAACAGATCTACTGTATGAGCAGACATGATCATTGTTTCTACAGGTAGAAAATTCGAATACCAGCGATTTTGTGTACCAGCCCCTCCCGGATAAGGAAATTCCAGATCATCATCGTTTGACTGCATCCCCTTTTCCAAAGCGGCCAGGGCCAAACCTGCCTGTGTAGTAGCATTATACCCTGGAGCTTTGGTTAAGTGCATATAATAACGGGCCTTTAATGTGAAGGCTGCCCGTATCCATTTGTCAGCATCTCCGTTATACAAATAGTCATCGCTTCCAGGCGTCAGTCCAGTCCCTGCTTCAAGATTGGCAATACCTTTATCCAATAAATCCTGAATAGTTTTGTAAATATCTTCCTGACTATCATAGGTAGGATAGAAATTTGCGCTACCTGCAAATGCCTCTGAGTAGGGAATATCACCCCATAAGGTAGTTCCATATCCCAGGCAATAAGCTGTCAGAATCTTGGCAATACCTGCATACTTCAAATTGCTGTTTGCTTCAGCTTTAGTATTGAGCAAATGCAGGTTTTGCAGACAGATCGTATAGAGATAATACCAGGTATCGTTTTCGTCTGTATTGGCCAGCAGATAGGTACCCACATTAGGCACTGGCTGATTCAGTGCTACCGTCTGCATAAAGTGATTCACATGTACACTAGCCCATCCCCCAACAACACCTTGCGCAAGATTATACTCCACAGGAGATAGGATTAGTTTTTCCTGCACATCTTCAGGATTATTAGGGTTACTATTTACATCAAGGTACTTATCACATCCTGTACAAATGATCAGGAAAGCAGCAACCAAAGAAAGCTTTATATATTTCATTGTGTATTTTCAGATTAGGCTACAAGAATTTTGCGTCAGATAGATTATTTAAACGTTACAGATAACGTAAAATTGAAAGACCGGGAAGTCGGAACAGAATAGGCATATGTTCCAATCGCATTGTTCCCAGTGCCAAAACTGTTTACTTCCGGATCTGCGCCTGTAAAATGAGGGGAATAAATCCACAGGTTACGTCCGGTTGCGGTCAAAGAGGCTGTAGCAAAAGGTGTTTTCTGAAGTAGTGTTTTTGAGAAGTTATAGCTCAGGCTCACATTTCTCAACTTGATATAAGTACCATCCTGCACTGATTCTGAATAAATTGTATTTAATCGCTGAAAGTAAGCCTGTCCTGTTACCTCTGTAGTATTCTCTTGACCATCGGACTCCCGAATACCTGATACTACACGGTTTTCGCGGTTTTCTGTTACTTTTGGTGCCCCATAGAAGTATCCGTAACGCTGATCGGAGTTCATAATATCTCCTCCTTTTTTCATATCAAAAAAGAAGCTTAATGTAATTCCCTTGTAACGAAACGTGTTAGTAATACCCCCTAACCAGTCAGGTTGTATATTACCTATTTTTTGATAATCAGAACTTAACAAAGGCAATCCACTATCATCGATCAGGATCCGTCCCTGTTCGTTACGTTTATATCCATAATTATAGAATGTGCCATACGGATCACCCACAAATGCATACGTTTGTCCCAGGTTTAGCATCTGCTGATCACCATAGATACGGGTAACTGTATTCTTGATCTTTGTATAGTTTACGGTTACATCCCAAGAGAAATTATCCGCTTTTACAGGAGTTAGATTCAGTAATACTTCAACTCCTTTATTAGTCATATCACCCGCATTCAGAGTTGTAGAACTATAACCTGTAGATGGAGCAACTGGAATATCTTGTGTCAGCAGATCTTTGTGTCTTCTGTCAAAATAGCTTGCTTCAAAACCAATACGATTCTGTAGTAACTTCATTTCCAGACCTATTTCAAACTCATTCGTATTTTCATTGACCAAATTGGCATTACCCAGTGTAGTCTGCATCAGGAAGCCATTTTGTCCGTTAAAAGGAAAGTTTGTAGCAGCAGTATAGGGAGTAGTAAGGCTATAAGGACTTACATTGTCATTCCCTACCTTAGAATAAGACAGGCGAAGTTTTCCAAAATTGATAGCAGGAACAGAAGACAGCAACTCAGAGAAAATAAAGCCCATAGAGGCCGAACCATAGGCATAGTAGTTACTCCCTTTAGCCAAAACAGATGTACCATCATAACGGCCTGTCAGTGAGAAGTTCAGTAAGCCTTTATATTCTACATTCATTTGTCCGTAAAAACCAACTTTTCTCTTTCTGGAATAGTTTTCATAACTCACCTGGCGTTCTGCATTGCTGACATTATTAAAGTTATCAATCGTCAGACCAGTACCTTGAATCTGGTAGGTTTGAGAATAGGTTGAGAAAAGGTTATTACCCAATAACAGACTTACATCCCAATCCGGACCAAAATTTTTCCGTGCCTCAATAATTAAATCATTATTAAACTGACGAAAGTTATTGTTTCGGTCTGTAATAACACCTTTGGTAGCGAGTACATCACTGGGAGCTTCAAAGTACTTGATTTGCTCGGTATATACATCTGCGCCAACACGTTCACTGATTGTTAACCAGGTGAGCGGTTTATATGTTAATGTCAGAACAGGAAGGAATCGATTGTTTCTTGAATCGTTGTAGATATTGTCCAATACCCAGTATGGGTTATTACGTGAATAGCGGAATACACGTTGATTACCATTTGCATCCAGTGCAGGTTTCGGATCCCAGGTAAATGGAGCGGTAAAGACTGTCCATAAAGGACTTTCCAGACCATATCCCTCAGCAATCCGGTGATTAGTAGAATTTACATAGTTGAATTGAAATGTGCTGGTTAAGTTATCAAATAATTGATTTTGGAATTTCAGGAAAGCAGAATGACGTTTGTAATTGGTAGTGGGTACTGTTCCGGTCTGATCCAGGTAAGAGTAGGAAAGCAGATAATTTGATTTATCAGAACCACCCTGCGCACTTAATGAATTTGTGTAGGTTTTTCCTGTCTGAAAGAACTCTTTCATTGGATTTTTATTTCGTACAGGCACCCCATTTACTGTCAATCCTTTAATTTCCGGCCCCCATAACAAACTTGTTTTCTGATCTTCACCATTGTAATACACACCTTTATCTCCCTGTGCATATTTACTTTGAACAGATGGCAGGATTGGGGTTTCTAATGAAACCTGAGACGTAAAATTGATAGAAGGTTTCTTATAAGCACTACCATTTTTAGTTGTAATCATTACTACTCCACGAGCAGCACTTGAACCATACAATGCAGAAGCAGCAGAACCTTTTAAGACGTTGATACTCTCAATAATAGAGGGGTCAATATCCGATAAACGACTGACACCATTTCCTGGTCCGGCATTTCCTGTCTGACTATTATTGATAGGTACACCATCCAATACAATTAGTGCTTCGTTGTCACCAAGCAAGGAACTTGTCCCCCTGATCACAATCCGGGAGGAACTTCCAGGCTGCCCTGTTGAAGAAGTAATCTGTACACCTGAGATTTTTCCAGTCAGTGAGTTTAATACACCCGTTTCTTTGGCTCGGGTAATTTCCTCTGCTTTTACTTCCTGAGTGCTATAGGTCAGCTGCTTCTTTTCACGCTTAATTCCCAAAGCCGTTACAACCACTTCATCCAATGCTCTAATATCTGTTTCGAGTGTAACATCCAGTACGGAACTGTTTCCAATCTGTACTTCTTTTTTCTGATAGCCTACAAAAGTGAATACCAACACAGCTTCAGGTCCGGGAGCTTCGATACTGAATTTTCCATCAGCATCTGTTTTAGTACCTCTGTTTGTACCCTTTATAAAGATGCTGACTGCAGGAAAGCCCTCTCCTGTCTCAGATTTAACAGTTCCCTTTACAATGACCTGTGCATACACCTGAGGTATCACAAACAGGCTGAAAAGAAGAAACTGTAGTCCGACCATGCATTTTTTTGGGATGTTCTTCATAGATAAATACTTTTAAGAAAGGTTAATGGGTTTCTACCAGCAATTTATCATATTGAAAAAACACACTCTCACAGAATATTAACACATCCAAATACTATTTTAACATAATATCTTCTGCACTTAGACACTTTCACAATACAACCATCCAAACCCAACCCATGCTAGACTTATAGCCTGTATACATTCATTTCTTCTTTACCCCAAACGCTACAACCAAATCCCTGTAGAATCTATCTAATTTGAGTTAGTTCTTACATACCTATGAATATTCTTGATAAGCGATGGTGATTGGAAAAGGCTTCGACTATTTTTGACCAATACTTCTTAACTAGTACTATTCTTATTTATATATACTTCGTAGTATGCGTACACTATTAAAAAACCTCTCTATTGGTAGGAGGCTTTTGGTAATTGTTTATACATCTCTCTTTTTTTTCTCTGTAATCGCAGTTGTTTTCTGGTATACTTCTGCTAAGAGCGAACAAATGAGTGACAGAATTGACCATCTTAATACCTTAAAAGAAGAAATTGCAGAAACAAAACATCTGTACAATGCACTACGGGGACATCTGGGATTTGCCTTTATCATTAACACAGAAACAGAAGCAGACAGAGCAAACCAATTAAAAGAATGGTTCAAAAATCATCAAGCCCTCCTGAAAGAATCAACAAATCGTGTCAGAAAACATCAAAACCTTTCTCCTGAGCTTCAGGAACTCAAACTAAAATTCCTGGTCAAGGTTGAAGATCTTTCCGCTCTGAGCCAGAACAACTTTGATAAAATACTGAACAGCACATCATCTGATTCTCTAAAGTATCAGGAAGTTAAAGAGTTTTTGTTTAGTGAATACTCTACTTCATTCCAAAACCTTATAAATACTACTCAAACTCTGGAAAAAGATCTTGAGGCAGAATCACATACACTGATCCTGGAGATACAATCACAGGAGAATACAGCCAAATGGGGGATTATTATTTTCATAGCTTTTGCAGGTCTTATTTTATTCCTTTTCTCAAACTTACTGATTCAATCCATTACTCGTCCTATTAACCAGGCCAAGTCTAATCTGGAACAACTATCCGAAGGGGAACTGCCAGAGGTAATTCTTAGTGATAGTAAAGACGAAGTTTCTCGTATGATCACTTCACTCCATCAGTTAGTTGGGAATCAGAAACAACTCATGGATTTTACCCGTCAGGTAGCGCAGAACAACTTTTCTGTGGAAGCCTCGATGTATAATGGCAAAGGACCGATTGTAGAAGCTTTGTTGCAAATGCGTAATAGTCTGAAGGAATCTGCACAGAAAGAAGCTCAGAAGAACTGGCATAATGAAGGTTTATCCAAACTGAGTCAGCTGCTTCGTAATAAAAACCTGGATCATCAAACCTTGCATGCAACACTGATCCAGTTTGTTGTCAAATATGTAAAAGCCAATCAGGGATCAATCTTTCATGTGGTGGAAGAAGACAAACAACTTTATCTGGATGTAGTAGCTACCTATGCCTATGAACGAAGAAAATACCTAAAAAAACGTCTGGAATGGGGAGAAGGCTTGATTGGTTCAGCTTGTCAGGAACGGGATATTATCTATCTGACCGATATCCCGGAAAATTATGTTCGGATCAGTAGCGGGTTAGGCACAGCTAATCCAACCTGTTTGCTCATTGTTCCTTTTTTATCTGAGCAAGGAGTAGAAGGTGCTTTGGAATTAGCCTCTTTCCAACCGTTGGAACCCTATCAAATAACCTTCTTACAGGAAGCTTGTAATGCTATAGCGGCTGAGCTAACCATTCTGAAAACCAATCAAAAGATTCAACAGTTGCTGGCACAATCTCAGTTACAGGCGGAGGAGTTGAGAGCTCAGGAGGAGGAGATGCGTCAAAACATGGAAGAGCTAGCTGCCACTCAGGAAGAAATGGAAAGAAAAACCCGCGAAATGGAGGATACCCTGAGTCAATTTCAAAACCAATAGCCAATATTTAGTTTTTCAAGAACAAATACATCTACCTATGAGAGGAAAAATTTTTATAGGTAGATGTATTTGTTTATAGCTACTTTACTCTGCAGAAAAACAACCCATTATATATAAAAACTACGTACATGTTTTTTTCTGTCTATATTTTACAATAGCATGATTCTCCCTATCTTAACACACTGATTAACAACACATCAGGTTGTCAACTTATTTCTTTACTATTCTATCAGCACTGTACTATGTATCCTAGATTCAGATGGATACCAACGGTTTTATTACTGTTGGTTAATTGCTTATCCTGGGCTCAATCTGAAACAAAAGTCTTCAAGACCCCTTTAGGTGATCTCACGAAATATCAATTTATAGTTACAGGTAATCCGCCGGATGCGAATAAGACGCAGGCCTCTCAGCAAAGGATGTTTTTTCTATTAAAAAATCCGGAAGGGAATCTTGAAGTAATCTGGCAGGACACACAAAACCAGAAAATATTTGTGAGTAAGTTCAATGCAAACCTAACCAGTATTCAGACCATACCATTACCTAATATGGCTAATACAATCCTACTAGCAGCTACCAATGATGCCGTTGGTAACTATTATTATATTACCTACCAGACCTTTTCAAATGACGGTACGAATGACCTAATTTTTCTATCCAAGGCATCTTCCAATGGAACATTACTAAAGAAACAGGTACAAAAGTCCGATCAGGCAAATTTAGATATCTTTCATATCAGCTCATATGGTGGTACCCTTCAATATCAGAATGGCTATTTACTATTTATGATGGGTCGCATCATGAATCAAAGTTCAGATGGATTAAATCATCAGGGTGGAATTGCGGTAGCATTTGATCCGACAACTCTTTCTGTTATAAGAAACTTTGGACAAACATCAGGGCACTCATTTGACAACTTTCTTACCCAAAGCCAGGATGGAAATTTTGTTGCCATTGATCTTGGAGATAACTATCCGAGAGGGATTCATCTTCATAAGTTTAGCAAAGAATCCATCAACTCCAAAGTTATATATACATTCAAAACAGAACATGGAACAGAAGCGGGTGGTTATGATGGTAGTAAAACGTATCCATTGTATGCAGAAATTAGCAGCTCTGCCCAGAAATATTACAAATGGTCAAACGATAATCAGACATACACTGAATTGGGGGGAATTGTAGAGACAAACGATGGATATTGCGTAGTTTTTGCGGGTGAGCCTGATCCTAATAGTAAATCATTGAATAGTAGTCGCATTGGAGAGGCAAATAAAGATCCTCGCAATATAGGATTCATTAAAATCCGAAAAGACTTTGAAACAGTGAAGGCTCCTTCCTGGAATGTAGTACCCAAAGAAATAATTTTATCAAAGGGCATTTCGGAAAAAGGAGGCTTTTACACATTTGGAGGAGAATGGACGCCTCAGGCGAATGAAGGTGTAACCTGGCTTACCCGCTATACCAATGCAAAGACAGAGAATGCAAAATTTATAAAGACAGCTTCATTACCCGATGGAAACATTCTGATTCTTTTTGGGAAAGGAAGCAAAAGTTCCTGGGATAATTCTAATTCTGGTTATAGCCCATACATGCTATCTCTTCAATCAAATGGCAGTATCAACTTACCGGAATATTCACTTCCTGCAGATCTTAAACTCAATCGAAGAGATGAAATTCTGGTAATCAATAATCAGGTATTGATTGTACAGGGCAATACAGTCAGTCATTCTCTTGAACTGTTTGTATTAGAGTTGTCCGGACAAACCAGGACAGAAACTTCAGCACCTGAAATTACTTTGGAAGGAGATTTTAACAGCCTGCAAGGTGTAATGCATCCATTTAGTTGTTATTGCGGCAATGGTGGTAAATTAACCTTAGCAGACGGTACAGCAAAGTTTGTTTGTTTTTCTGACCAAACCTCTGTTCCAGATTGCCAGAGGATAAAAGTAACTGGGAAATATATCCAGCGGGCAATTAATCCACAACCCTCCAATCCATGTCCAGCAGGCGAACGAAGATTTTTCCAGGTAACTTCGTTTGTGTGTCAATAAGGATGTATATCAGGATTTTTACTTAACAAAATACAACCGCCCTGTAAAACAAAAAACCAGCTTTTCGAGCTGGTTTCTAGACTTTCGTAGTCCATACGGGAATCGAACCCGTGTTTCATCCGTGAAAGGGATGCGTCCTAACCCCTAGACGAATAGACCGTAATTCCTAAATCGTGGTGCAAATGTACTGCTATATTCTATATAACGCAAGTCAGATGTAAACTTTTTTTCACGGCTTCCTTTGATTAGTATGAAGCCGTGAAGGTATGCTATTGACTATCAATTATGTAGCCAGTCTTTTTTAGCTAATAATTCGTCTTCGGTTTCCCGATAGTCCGGATCATCCACACAACAATCTACCGGACAAACTGCTGCACACTGAGGTTCTTCATGAAACCCTAGACATTCTGTACATTTGCCAGATACAATGTAATAGTATTCATTTGAAATAGGATCCTGAGCTGTTTTTGCGTCCACAACTGAGCCATCTTCCAGTTCTACCTCTTTCAGTTCTGTTCCACCGGCCCAGTTCCATTCTACTCCACCTTCATAAATAGCAGTATTTGGGCATTCCGGTTCGCAGGCACCACAATTGATGCACTCATCAGTTATCATTATCGCCATAAAATATCGTTGCTTCGTTTATATATGGTTAATTAAAATATATTGATTTACAAAAATACAGACTTAAAACTGTTTTGAAAACAGAATTGTTACCAATTTTGCCATAATATATTCACAAAGGTAATACATTCTATCAAATCTATCAATTAAGTAGATTCTACTACTATCTACATAAAGGCTCTTGTACTTATGACCATCAACGAAAGAAAGGCTGCATTTATAGAAACAGGAAATCGTTTACGTACTCTTTCAACTGAACAATTACAGGAATGGCAGTTTCGAATAAAATCAGAAAATCCCTGGTTTACGCCTGAAAATGTACAGCAAGCATTACAAGGTATTGTGTTTATGCTTGAAAGGGAACAACTCGATCAATGGCTAGAACACTATTCGTTTCCAACACTATCTCCTAAAAAAATTGGTGTTGTAATGGCAGGCAATATCCCGGCAGTTGGCTTTCATGACCTTATGTGTGTATTACTTAGTGGACACAGACTACTGGCAAAACTTAGTTCTCAGGATACATTTCTTATAAAGGCAATTGCCTCCATTCTTCTGGAAGTTGAACCACGTTTTACCAATTCTATCCAGTTTGTGGAACGATTAACAGAGGCAGATGCTACTATTGCTACAGGAAGCGATAACTCAGCCCGTTATTTTCATTATTATTTTGGAAAAAAGCCTAACATCATTCGTCAAAACAGAACATCCTGTGCAATTCTGACAGGTGAGGAAACTACAGATGAGCTCCTTGCATTAGGTCATGATATAACAGACTACTTTGGACTTGGATGCAGAAATGTTGCGAAATTATATGTTCCTGAAGGATATAATTTTACTAATTTCCTGGAAAGTATTGAATCCCTAAACCCAATTATTCACCATCATAAATTTGCCAACAACTATGATTACCAGAAAGCAGTATTCCTAGTAAATCAGATTCCGCATTTTGATAATGGATTTCTTTTACTCACTCCGAATGACGCTTTAACCTCTCCAATGGCTGTAGTCTATTATGAATCATATACTGACAAAGAACAACTAAAGGAAAAGATTCAGGCCAATCACGAGAAACTTCAATGTATAGTTTCTAAGAATAGCTGGTATCCTGGAAGCTATTCTTTTGGACAAACCCAGTGTCCAAGTCCTGCCGATTATGCAGATGGTGTAGACACAATGGCATTTTTGCTTAACCTTTCTTAACCAAAAACAATCAAGCCTTACAAAGATCAATTACTCTGTAAGGCTTGATTCCTATAATTCTTTATTTTCCGGAAGGTTTTACTACTTTCAGAATTTGTATATCCTCAAATTGATCCTGAGCCTTTAAGTCTGTGCCTACCCGTATCAGATCTTCCAGCTTGCCGCTAGCCAGATAAATATAATAAGTCTGGCTTACTGAGTTAAAGCCTATTTTGGGAGTGTAAGGCTGATCATTTAAATCTTCTTTGCTATTTTTTAGCTCTCTTTCAGCTTTTTCTTTTGTATCAAATGAACCAATAACCAGATAGTTACCTGTATTCATATCTTCTATATTGATACCTCTGGTTATTGTCACTAGCTTTACTACTTCCGATTCATCCTCTGTGGAGGGAATTTGTTTCGATACAGATGCTGCTTTTGCCATAGGTAGCTTGCTGGATGCTGAATTATTCGCAGATGTAGCTGACCTGGATTTCCTGACACGTCCAACCACAAAATCATCACTTATATTTAATCGGGGACCTCCTCTGGCAAGAGATTTACTCTTACCCAGTTTACCCAGATACAATCCAAGTTGTATTTCATGAGCCGGATTGGAATAATTGTATTGTTGGGCATTTGCCAGTTTGTAAGCATACCCAATACTCAGCTTTTTTGCTTTGTATCCTACAAAAGCTGCATTTCCATAGTCT
This sequence comes from Xanthocytophaga flava, assembly GCF_030068545.1. Taxonomy (NCBI): domain Bacteria; kingdom Pseudomonadati; phylum Bacteroidota; class Cytophagia; order Cytophagales; family Rhodocytophagaceae; genus Xanthocytophaga; species Xanthocytophaga flava. The sequence continues at coordinate 92,432 of NZ_JASJOR010000015.1, forward strand.
TGTCTGAAAGTACCACCAAACCAAAACTTATCATTATACAGGATTCTGGCATTGACCTCTAATCCTGATACTGCATCAGCCATATATCTATAGATCATTAGAGGACGAATAGCCCATCGTTCATTAATTTCAAAATCATATAAGGCATAAAATAGCTGACTGCTAAAGGCATTAATTTTAAGGGCAGAAGTATTTTTGTCACCACTCCGATCAATTGTTGCAAAGGAAAGCATTTTAGGAAATGCCACCCCCAACTGAAAACCTTTTATCTGATAGTTTATTCCAAAGGCAAGATCAGGCTGAAATTTCCCATTGAGCCTGGCAATAGCTGGATCAGCCAGGTTTACGCCATCAGGATTTATCGTATTATAAAAGAAGCCACCTGTAACTCCCAGTCGTAATGTATGTGAGTCTTTTCCCAAAATAAGTTTGCGGGCAAACGTACCAGACAACCCAGTAGTCTGCATAATGCTACGTCTGAATGTATAGATATTTCCGCCAAAAGCAACCTGTTGACTTCTGGTAAATGGGGCATCAGCAGAAAGAGAGAGATGACGAGGTGTATCTTCAAAACCAGACAAAACTTGTTGATGATAGGTAATAAAACCTGTCAATTCATCATTACTACCTGCCATAGCCGGATTGAGCTGATACAGGTTGTTAAATGTATGGATATAATAGTTGGGATTAGGGCTTAACACCTGTGCTTGTGAAGATATGCCACTCAGTAACAGAATACTTACACTGATGGTTATCTGGCTCCATAGTAAGATAACAGATTTCAACGTTCTAAACCTTAAGCTGGTAAAACTTCATTTCATCTTTTCCTGGTTGGTTTTTACCTCACCATCAAAATACTCCCTTTTTTCACTTCACGAGTAGCTTTATTGGTAATAATAAAATAATAAGCACCTTCAGGTAGTGGTTTTCCCGACTGAGTTCCATCCCATACCATGTCATTAACATAAGGTGGTTTTCCATCCATTACCACTTTTCCTTGCTGATTGACAATAGTAACAGAATATAGGTCCCCATTGGAACTAATATTGGAAATAGCCCAGGCATCATCGATACCATCATCATTAGGAGAGAATGCCTTTTGCCAGGTCAGTTCAGAAACAACTCGTTTCTGTATAGTAATAGTTATTCTAGACTCAGAAGTAAGGCTACCATCATCTGTTGCAGACAGCTTAAATGTATAGGCTCCAACAGGTACATCTTGTAATACAAGTTTACCACCCCCAACATCGTAGTTTTGCAATGAGGGTCCATCCAGTTGCTCCCACTTGAGTTTTATGATGGAATCTGTACAGAAATCCGTTGCTGTTCCTGTAAGTTCCAGATGAGATAAGCTGGTAAGACCGGCGGCAAGTGTAGTATCAACATCAGTAGGTATAGTCAATACTGGTGCAACATTAACCTTTGTTTTTACTACCAACGGGCGAAAAAACTCGGTTTTGATTGTATCTTTATCAAATGGATTAAAGGCAACAATTCTATATGTGTAAACGCCTACAGGAATATAGTCTTCATCACTATAAATATCGAATTTCACACCTGGATTAGCAGGTGTTGGACGACTATACTTTATAATTCCTCCACACTGTTCTTTTACAGTATATTCGATAGACCAAAGAACCTTGGTAGAAATATCCACATTATTTCTAAAGAACTGGACCCAGACAGTTCCATTCTTTACATCAGTTTGCCCACCATTAAATACACTGAGAACTTTAATATTATTTTCCGCATTAGCAGAATGAGTATCTACTAATGTCAATATACCGAATAATAAGCCACTCCAGGTAAGAAGTTTATTCTTACACCAAAATTTGATATTATTTGTAGACATAAATATCATCCTACTATCGTGCAATGATAATCCGTTTTTTAGTTACCTGTGTTCCTGTAACTATTTCCATTACATAAACACCTGAAACCAAATGAATAACAGGTACTTTTATCTCCTGAGAGCCAGCTGGTAATGTATAATCAGAGGCTAGTAAAGCTTGTCCAAGAGTATTGGTTAACTTAATCTGAACGTCTCTTGATTTTTTATTCTCATCCAGCATTACCACAATGGCCTCATCACTGGCAGGTATAGGATATACAGCAAAGGAAATATTAACATCTACAGATACTACTTTGGAGTATTTATAGGTTCCATCTGTATCGATAATCCTCAGACGGTAATAAGAAGTACCATCCAATGGGTTCTGGTCGTAGAAGTAATAGGACAGAACCGTGTTATTTCCTCCTTTGGCAGCAACATTACCTACAGCAATAAAGTCTTTAGCATTGGTTGAGCGTTCCACTATATATTCCTGTACTCCCTTCTCATTATCGACTTTCCAGTCCACTCGCACCATTTCAGACTCTACTTTTGCTGTAAACTGGAGCAGACTAGCAGGTAGAGTCAGAAAATCACAGACCAGAGTAGCAGGAGCACCTGCAATCCGGCAATTTCCGGAAGTTGTATTTGCGTCTGACTCACTGGCTGAATAAACCATAATCTGAGTTCCTTTAGGAATAAACCCTCCTGGAAAAACAGTCAGAAAATCAGATGTATTGCGATCAAGTGTATCCAGACTCAGTCGTGCGACTCCACTAGCGTAGAATGCCTTGCCTCCCACAACAAGCCACTTGGTAGTATCCGGATCTTCTACATATACGGCATCATCCGGATTATCTGAGTCATCATTTGGATCTGTACCACAATTTGCCAGACAATAAACCCTTTTCGAAGGAATAGAATCATTACAGTTAGATTGGCAAAGAGGGGGTTTAATAACCCAGCGATAATAAGGCTTTCTGTAGGTTTTCCCTGTAGGAATGTATTCTATCACATGGTTAGACGTATCACTACACACAACTGCATCCGTAAGATTTAGCTGAGGACCACATGGACGGAAAATAAAATTATCCATTGCCAGGTCATTTCCTGATCCACCAGGAGCCCGGTTACGTACAGCAACGGTAATCTTTCCGGAAGGAGGATCTTTGGTAATAAACGTAAATCCTACTCTATGCCACTTCTCATCGTTATTAATGGAGATTGGAGGAATATAAACCGGAACACCATCAATCAGGAACTCAATTTCCGGATTCAATCCGAAACATTCCTGTGTAGCAGTTACACCTGAAGGAAGATTCCAGTCTCCGGTTCTGGTAGCTCCACCTAAACCATCCGACAAAGCCTGATCTGTACCAGCAGCACTAAACTGGCCACATCCTGGTTCCAGAGAAGGGTAACAACCGCAGCTGTAGTCTTGTTTTGAGGCAGACAGGTTAGTTACTGATTTAATCTGACGGTTAAATAAATTCAGAATATCGGCATAGAATTCGTATTGTGTACCGGGACAGATGCCGGAAACTTCCTGTTGAAAGAAAAGATTTCGGCTATATGCAGCATTCACAACCATCATATTACCCAACTTGTCTCCACTATTGTCATATGCATTGATCCACACTGGCCATCCTCCTTCCCGACCAAAAGGATTCCGGCTTTGTGTCCCTACATAATAGTTTCCATCATTGGGCTGCGAATTAGTGTTTGTAGTATAATTAAAACCAGGAGCTAATGCATCAAAACGAGTACCAAATAATGTACTATTTCCATTCATAAAAATAACTCTATCCTTCGCATTATCCGGATCGTTTCCCGGACTATTTGCAGGATCATAAACCTTGCTATATGTAGAAAATGAAGTATCTGAAAGATTGGTGGGATCTCCACCTACTGTTTCTGTTGCAGGAACTTCACCTACTTCATATTTCCCATTACTATTGGCATCTGTTACATTTGAATAACCCAAATCTCCTCCCTGATTCACATTGATTCCAGCTTGTCCATCGGGATCACCATCACCATTCATATCGCTTTCACACAAGTCACGTACCATTGCCACACTTTGAGATGATAATGCTGCCAAATCATAGCTTCTGGCAAACCGAATTTCGTCTATATCACTTCTCCCAATGGTATTACCCCCATTATAGGCAAGTGAATGAAATGACAAATCACCTGCAACTGAAAATATCCCAATAGGTGTAGGTGCATCAATCACACCATCACCAGTAATATCATCATAGTATTTACTGTTATCATTAATGACAAAGAACTTAACTGTATTATTGCCACTATAATCAAAAGTTATGCTTACTACCAGCAAAGTAAACTTATCTGGTATAACAGCAGAACTATCTGCAACATCACCTATTGCCAAAGGACTTACATAGGATGTAGAACCTATGCGTAAGCCCCAACGCTTAGTGGCTCCCAGTCCAAAACTTGCAGGATCAGTAGTACCAAAGTAACCGATAGATACTTTATTATTATCTACCTGATAAGGATTGTTATTTAAATGAAGATTAACAAAGGCATCCTCATTATTAGCAACATTACTTAAACGCATTAGAAAGCCTAACCAGATGGTACTTCCATTAGCTCCAATACTGGTATTAGATGTATAAGTCTTACCAGTATATTTATTTCCACTACCCGCAGGATCTGTACCTGAGGTAGGTAAAGGCCCTGTTCTTTCTGAAACCTTATGGATAGCAGCATTACTGGAACCTAATGTCCGAATAGTACTTTCAGATAAAGTCCGTACAAAACGATCTCTTGCATTGATTCCTGCATTGTACCAATAAGCATCTGTATAGGTATTATCTAAACGATTGTTCTGATTGTTTTCATCAAATATCTCATATTCATAAAAATATCCCCCTGTACTAGTCTGTAACCTCCGGCCAATGGTTCCTCCACCATTCTTACTAACAGTAGCATAGAATCCTGAATTAATCAGGCTAAACTTCTCATTAGATGTATTTGGGGAAGGAGCAGAATTCGGGCTATTGACTATATTTTCTAACGTAGTAGTACTCAGCTCATAAGGAGTACTCGCCCCATTAGAAGCAACCCAGTCTCCTGCCCATCCCAACGCTGTAGCAGAATTGGTGTTGGATTTATTTGTATTGATATTGTGTAGATTTAATCCCGTTGCACTTGCCTGTGAAGCTTCTGTTGCTCTGGATACTCCAGGCGTCAGCGGATTATTTAAAGAAGAAGGAGCCTGCCCAAACTGCCCCGGCACTCTGACACTCCCGAAGTAATCGAACCCTTCATAGGCATACACAATTTTTCGGGATGTGGATTTGAAGACTGATGTTTGGCCTTTGCTTTGCTGAATTACCATCCAGCTCAAAAGAAGAAAAACGAGAATCTTCTGAATAGTAAATTTTTTTTTCATAGCTGTAGCGAATAATACTTTACTCCCGGAGAAATATTATGACAGAGCATTGCTCAACAAAATAGGTTTTCCAGCAAAGTAAAGGTCGCTATATTTCTATTAGTATGCTTTCTGTATTCTATTGTTAGTGTACAGTGTAATATTTATCATATTTTTCTAGTCATTCATCGAATAATTTTCAACATTCATCGATTAACTCAAACGTTATCATTAAGTTACTCCCTTCTGTTTACTATTTATATTTTCAGATTAACTAGCATATTTTTCTGGCATTGTGCATGCTTTATACACATTATGACATTTTTTATTAAAATGTCCCTTTACTCACTACAACTCCTAAAAGAAAAAAGCCTGTAAAGAATTGCTCTTTACAGGCTTTTTTTCTTATCGCCAGATCTGCACCCAGCCTTTATACGTTTCTTCACCAGCTATATCAATAGTATAGTAGTAAACACCATCCGGATAGGTTCCACCATCCCAATCATTTTTGTAATTACGAGACTGGAACACCACTCTTCCCCAACGATCTACGATTGTTACAAATGTATTTTCAGGGAGTTTCGTAATAAAGAAGGTATCATTAATACCGTCACCATTTGGTGTAAAGATATTAGGTACAACAAACTTCATTTCTGGTATCTCCACTGTTGTTGATTTAATACAACCATTGGCGTCACGCACATAGATAGTAACCAATCCAACAGGTAGTTTTTCAATCAATGTATCTATCGGAATAGATGTATCTTTTATTTTCGTCCAGGTCTGACCATCCACACTCACTTCGTAAGCAGGCTGACCACCTGTGATATCGTAGATTAATACTTTACCTGTAGGTTCTTCAATTACAGATGCTGTTATTTTGGTCTTATATCTGATTGCATTTCCTACACGGAAGTTATAAGGCAATGTATTACATCCTTTAGTGTCTGTGATAACCATTGTATACTCTCCATCCGGTAAGTCACTGAATGTAAAGCTATTGGTAAACAGTTCACCTGTTTTAATTGCTTTGGCTCCTGTGATTTGAATAATATAAGGAGCTACACCACCACGCAGGCTATCTACAATTACCGTGTTACAATCCTGACGACGTATTACATACCGCACTGAATCTGGTCCAGCAACTGTAAATGCTTTGATATTCGGACAAACATCAGTCATACTTTCTCTCACATACATTTTATAGCTTCCTGAATATAAGTTAGAGAAGATAGGTGTAGTGAAGAAGTTTACATTATCCAGTGAGTAGTAATATGTCTTACCAGCAATCGGATTCACCACTGTTACTTCGGCGGAACCATTGTTAACACCACAGGTTGCAGCTGTTGAGCTCACAGTGAATGTCACAGATCCTGCACTGATAGTTGCCACCTGAGCATTCGTTTTACAACCTGAGCCATACTCTATAACTATATTGTATGTGCCAGCTTCCAGATTCTCAAATGTGAAGCTGTCTGTATCAGTGTAACGGAATGTTTTTCCTCCATTGATACTGATTCTATATTCTACTGTAGCGCCTGTTTCGATTCCACCTGTGATATTATAGATAGTGATGCTTCCTTTTTCTGATGTAGAACAACCGATATTACTCACAGCAATTTCGTATGCCACACTCTTTGCTCCACGAATGGTGAATGGCTTCGTACTGGCACATGTATTCTTGGTAGCATCACGTACATACATGATATAATCTCCCGGATCCAGATTTTCGAATATTGGTGAAGACTGGAAGTCAATATTGTTGAGGCTATACTTGTATGGAGTAATACCGCCTGTTGGATTCTGTACCTCTACCGTTCCTGTTGGATCTGTACATGTTGCCTCTTTAGTCTGCGCTATATCAAATTTAATTGCCGCAGGCTCTGTCAGTGTATAGGTGAATGAATACTCACAACCTGTCTGATCTTTGATTCTTACGGTATGTGTACCAGCAGGCAAGGCAGTAAATGTTCCAGATACCTGATATGCACCTCCATTGATTGAGTATTGATAAGGTGCTGTGCCTCCTGTTACATTACCCATACGAATTTCACCATTGTTAGATCCCTGACAAGTTGGATTAACTAAGGTAGGCGAACCTGCCACTACTGCATTTGGTGAGCTCAGAGTCATTGTGTATACAGCCATACAACCACGGCTATCTTTAATGTATACTTTGTATGTTCCATTACCCAAGCCAGTAAACTGTGCAGTTGGCTGATAACCTGCCAGACTATCCAGGCTGAACTGATAAGGGCTTACTCCACCTACCAAACCTGTAATTGAAATTGATCCGTCAGTTGTGTTACAAGTAGAAGGATTAACCCGAGTCACAGTTGCTGTTATCTGACTAGCCTCCGTAATTGTTACAGGATAAGAGGCCACACAACCTGTCACTTTATCTCTTACATATAACAGATACACATCCGCTTTTAATCCTGTAAACAGTGTGACAGACTGATAGTTCTTACCATCTATTGAATATTCATAGTCTTTGGAACCACCACTTACATTGATCAGGCGAGCAGCACCGTCTGATTTACCATAACATGATGCTGATTGTACCTGTTCTGCCTGAGCCGTTACTGAATTTGGAGAAACCAGTGTAGCTGTTACTGTAATAGTACAGTTGTTAGCGTCTGTCACAGTGATCGTATAACTTCCGTTACCCAATCCACTGAAGACATTACTACTTTGAGCTGTACCATTGTTAAGCTTATAGGTCAGCGGAGCCACTCCATCTATTACGTTCACTGTGATACTACCATCTGAACTTGAACAACCTGTCGGCTGTGTTGAAGAGGTAGTAGCAGTCAGTTTACAACATTCTGCTGTAGTTACAGTGACAGGGAATGTAGCCACGCAAGCACCATTTTGCTCTTTAATATAAACTGTATAAGCACCTGCAGCTAATCCTGTGAAGGTAGTAGTACCTGAGAAGTTTGTTCCATCCAGAGAGTAAACAAATACTCCTGAACCACCACTTACATTTGTGATGAGGATTGTACCATCTGATTTACCGCAAGAAGCTTGTGTACCTTCAGATACTGTAGCTGTAATAGCTTGTCCTCCTATCACATTAATTGTTGCAGAGAACTGACAACCTTTAGAATCCCGAATAGTTGCCTTGTATGCTCCCGGATTAAGGTTTGTAAAGACTGTATCTGATACAAAGGTAGTTCCATCCACACTGAACAGATAAGGAGCTTGTCCACCATATACATTGGTAAAGGTAATCGTTCCTTTATCACCACATGTCTTCGGCTGATTCACAATTATGATACCTGCTACATTAAACTTGCTTGTAACAGTAACCGGGAATGAAGCGATACAAGCCAGATTTGCTCTATCTCTCACAAAGATGTTGTAATTACCTGCACCTAAACTTGTAAACTGAGGATTCACCTGATAAGTCAGACCATTATCGATACTATACTCATAGTTACCACTACCACCAGACACATTGACCAGGATAGCACTTCCATCATTTACACCGCTACACAATACCGGACTTGCAAATGCCTGAGCTGTTAGGTTACAACTTCCTGTACAATTAAACTGAGATATTGTCGATACAATGGTTATTTCACATCTGTTGGCATCTCTTAACAGGATCGTGTAACTACCAGGAGCAAGATTTGTAAAGTTGCCACTACTGATGCCTGCCGGATTTGGTACACCATTGATATAGAATTCGTATGGTGCAATTCCTCCTGTTGCAGTGACAGTTACTCGTCCATCATTGGCTTTACATGATTGCTCATTAGAGATAGTTGCACTAGCACCAAATCCATTTGGTAAAGCAAGTGATTGATTAAAGCTTGCTGAACATCCTGTTGCGTCTTTTACAACAATTGTGTAATTGCCACCACTCAAGCCTGCAAAAACATTTCCATTCTGGAACGCTGATCCATTGATTGAGTACTGATAAGGCGCTGTGCCTCCTGTTGCAGTCACTGCGATACTACCATTTGGAAGTGTACAGCTAGTTGAAACAACTGGAACAAATGTAGCGGCAATGTTACAAGTTGAACAATTGAACTTAGTTATCGTGACTGAAGCAGTAAACTCACAATTATTAGCATCAACTACTTTAAGTGCATATGAACCAGGAGCTAATGATGCGAACACATTATTATTAGCACCCGCTGGATTCACACTTCCATTGATAAAGTACTGATATGGAGCAGTGCCACCAGAGACAGTTACTGTTGCTGAACCATCATTCACATTACAAGCTGATTCATTAGTAGAAACAACTGTTGCACTCACACCACTCGGTGCTGTAATCGTCTGTGTTAGAGTGATGCTACAGTTAGCTGCATCCTTAATGGTAATTGTATAAGTTCCTGCTCCTAATCCGGTAAAGCTTGCTGCAGACTGGAACGTTGTGCCATCAATTGAGTACTGATATGGCAGTGTTCCACCTGTTACTCCACTTACATTTATTGATCCATTTGGAGTCGTACAGTTAGTTGAGTTAGTACCACTTGCAGTCGCAGTCAGGTTACAAACCGGAGGACAAGTAAACTTGGTTACCGTTGTTGTTGTAGTAAACTGACATCCTGCTGCATCTTTTACCAGGATCGTGTAAGAGCCTGGAGCCAGAGATGCAAACACATTGTTATTTAGACCTGCTGGGTTAGGTGCACCTCCGATATAATATTCGTATGGTGCTGTTCCGCCTGTTACTGTTACCGTTGCTGATCCGTCATTTGTGTTACATGCTGTCTCATTAGTAGAAGCAACTGTTGCTGTGATTCCACTTGGTGCTGTAATTACTACAGACTTGCTGAAAGTACAACCATTGCCATCTTTTATGACTACTGTATAATTACCACCTGCCAGATTTGTGAATGAAGCACCTGACTGGAAGTTCACTCCATCTATTGAATACTGATACGGAGCTGTTCCATTGGTTTCACCACTAATTGTGATGGTTCCATTACCTGCACAACTTGTCGAATTAGCCGAAGTTATCGTTGCGGTCAACTGACAGGTTGGACATGTTGTAGATATTGTTGCAGTTGCGATAAATTCACAACCCGTCGCATCTACTACTCTTATTGTATAGTTAGCAGCAGCCAGGCCTGAGAAGGTATTGTTATTGATACCAGCCGGATTGACTACTCCATTAATATAATATTGATACGGACTTGCTCCTCCTGTTATTCCGCTTACTGTGATCGTTCCATCTATTTTACCACAAGCAGTTTCAGAAGTTGGAGTTACTGTCATGGCAGTAATACCTGTTGGTACAGTGATAGTAACATTGGCATTTACTATACAACCCGTTGCATCCTGTACATACACTGTATACGAACCAGCAGACAAACCAGTAAAGTCACCTGTTGTATTGATGAAGTTAGTACCATCCAGGCTATAGCTATATGGAGAAGTACCTCCTGATACAGTTGCCTTGATTGTTCCATCATCTACACCACACGCACTAGGGTTTGTTGTAGTAGCTGACAATGTGATAGCAGGGTTAGCAAAAGTTACCGGAGTTAATGTAACCTGGCAACCAGCTGCATCTCTTACTATGATACTGTATGTTCCAGCAGTCAGTCCAGTAAACTGCCCGGTTCCTGCTGCAAATGCGCCGCCATTTACTGAGTATTCATATGGAGTTGTACCACCTGTAGGAGTCACAGTGATTGAACCACCACTTACATTACTACAAGTTGGAGCTACAGATGTGTTTGTAGCAGCTAGTGTACAAGTAGGACAAGTAAACTTAGTCACAGTTGTAGTCACTGTAAATTCACAATTATTAGCATCTACTACTTTAAGTGCATATGAACCAGGAGCTAACGATGCGAACACATTATTATTAGCACCCGCCGGATTCACACTTCCATTGATAAAGTACTGATATGGAGCTGTTCCACCAGAGACAGTTACCGTTGCCGAACCATTGTTTGCATTACATGCTGTCTCATTAGTAGAAGCAACAGTCGCTGTGATTCCGCTCGGTGCTGTAATCGTCTGTGTTACAGTTATGCTACAGTTAGCTGCATCCTTAATAGTAATTGTATAAGTTCCTGCACCTAAGCCGGTAAAGCTTGCTGCAGACTGGAATGTTGTACCATCTATTGAGTACTGATATGGCAATGTTCCACCACTTACATTGCTTACACTCACACTGCCATCGGTAGTTGTACAACTTGTTGGATTCGTGCCACTTGCAGTAGCGGTCAGGTTACAAACCGGAGGACAAGTAAACTTGGTTACCGTTGTTGTTGTAGTAAACTGACATCCTGCTGCATCTTTTACCAGGATCGTGTAAGAGCCTGGAGCCAGAGATGCAAACACATTGTTATTTAGACCTGCTGGGTTAGGTGCACCTCCGATATAATATTCGTATGGTGCTGTTCCGCCTGTTACTGTTACCGTTGCTGATCCATCATTTGTGTTACATGCTGTCTCATTGGTTGATGCAATTGTTGCACTTACACCGCTCGGCGCTGTGATCGTTTGTGCAAATGTTGCACTACAACCTGCAGCATCTTTTACATAGACAGTATAGTTACCAGCGGTTAAACCTGTAAACACACCTGTCGTATTTGTGAATGTTATACCATCCAAACTATAACTATAAGGAGTTGTACCACCCGTTACAGCACTGATTGTGATTGAACCATCGGTAGTTGTACAACTGGTTGGATTGGTTCCACTTACTGTCGCTGTAATGGCTGCTGGCAAACTCAACACAGCACTTACACTGGTCTGACAGCCTGAAGCATCCTTCACAAGGATTGTGTAGTTACCTGCACTCAACCCTGTGAACACACTAGTTGTCACATATGTTGTACCTCCATCTATGGAATACTGTATCGTTCCTGTATTATTGATTGCACTCACACTGATTGAGCCATTGTTGCCTGCACAAGTCGGATCTGTTTGTGATGAAATACTTGCTGTCAGGGTACATGTGTTCGGACAGTTGCTACCCACAATTACATTTACTGTGTAATCACATCCATTTGATGCCACCACTCGCACTACATGGGCTCCCGAAGATAAACCTGACAGAACATTGTTGCTTGCTCCTGCCGGATTAATCACTCCATCGATATAGTAGGTGTAGGGTCCTCCCACTCCGACCACATTGGTTACTGTGATTGAGCCATCTTTGGTCGAACAACCTGATTCTGATACCGTGGTTGTGTTCACACTCAATATACCCCCTGTAGCTGCCAGACTCTGAGTCGAACTGATCACACATCCCGATGCATCCTGAATGAAGACTGTGTAACTGCCACTGGACAGATTGCTGAAAGTAGATGCTGACACATAATTCACTCCATCAATTGAGTAAGTATAAGGACTTGTTCCACCTGTTACATTGGTAATCACAATCGATCCGTTGGTAGCTGAACAGCCACTTGGATCATTGCCTGTCACAGTCGCTGTCAATGGAACGGCTGTCAGAGTCACATTACCAATCGTTTTCTGACAGACAGCATCTTTCACTATAATCGTATAAGTGCCTGCACTCAGACCGGTAAAGCTGGCTGAAGCCTGGAAGCTTGCCCCATTGTTGATGGAGTACTGAATCGTTCCATTACCTGCTGTGGCACTGATCACAATTGAGCCATCATTGCCCACACAACCCGGATTGGACTGAGAGGCAATCGTTGCCTGAAGACAACAAGCGGCAATAATCGTTTCAGATGTGGTGAAGCTACACCCATCTGCTGTGACCACTTTAATTGTATAGGTACCTGGCGCTAAACCAGAGAATTCATTGTTATTGATTCCGGCAGGGTTGGCAGAACCATTGATATAGTATTGATAAGGTGCTTTTCCACCTGTCACGGTTGCGGTCAGCATACCATCTTTGGCACCACAGCTTGACTCATCGCTACCTAATAGACTCACCGCACTGATGCTGTTTGGTGCAACAAGGGTAGCATTGAACCCTTGCGTACAGCCATTGGCATCGCGAATAGTGATCGCATAGCTGTTTTCTGCCAGATTGCTGAACACATTCGATGTCTGGAAAGCACCTCCGATCGAATACTGATACGGAGCTGTTCCCCCTGCCGGATTGGTGATGGTGATTGATCCGTCACTAACGGTACAACTGCTTGGATTGGAAGGGGTGATGGTAGCTGTGATGGTCACATTCACTTTCAGTGTCACTGGAGTAAGGCTGTTGACACATCCTTTGGCATCCTTCACCTGAACCGTATAAGTACCTTCACCCAGACCTGTAAATGTAGTTGAACTCTGGAAGGTAACTCCATCAATTGAGTAAGTATACGGAGCAGTTCCATTGCTTACATTGGTCACACTTACGAATCCATCCGTTGCTGAACAGGTAGTTGGCGCTGTTCCAGTTACTGTTCCCGTAATCAAAGCTGGCAGAGTCAATGTCACTGTACCAATAGTGGCACTACATCCTTTGCTGTCTGTAGCAGTGATGGTATAACTTCCTGCGGCCAGTCCACTGAACACAGGTGAGTTGGTGGCACTTCCTCCATTGAGTGAGTATTGCACACTGCCACTTCCACCACTCACACTCACTGTAATCGATCCATCATTGTTCTGACAGGTTGGATCCACACTGCTGGTGATTGAGCCTGTGATTGCGGGTGGATTGGTCAGCGTCACCGCATTGGTTACCACACACGATGGACTGTTTTTATCCCGTGTGTAAACGGTATAGTTACCTGCTGACAGATTGTTGAATACAGCAATGTTCTGATACGTTGTTCCATCCAGTGAGTATTCATACAAACCCGTTCCCCCACTGGCACTTACGGTAATTCTGCCTGTGGTGCCATTGTGACAAACCAGATCGGTTACTGTACTGGTTGCTGCCAGTGTACAGGCAGTAGGACAGTTGGTGCCTACAGCCGCGGTGGTGTTGAAGAAACAACCATCAGCTGTTACTACTCGGATTGTATAAATCTGACCCGCCAGATTCGAGAATTCATTGTTATTGATTCCGGCAGGGTTGGCAGAACCATTGATATAGTATTGATAAGGTGCTTTTCCACCTGTTACAGTGACAGTGATAGTTCCATCCAGAGTTGAACAACCTGATTCGGAAGTGGTGTTGACAGTCACAGCGGAAATACCGTTAGGCGCTGTAATCACCTGAGTGTAACTTACTTTACAGTTGTTGGCATCTCGAACTGACACACTGTAACTGTTGCCTGCCAGACCTGTGAATGTATTCGATGTCTGGAAATTCACTCCATCAATCGAGTACTGGTAAGGAGCTGTGCCACCCGATACATTGCTCACTGTAATGGTTCCATTGTTGACTCCACATGTGGTTGGATTACTACCACTTACTGTCGCCGTGATTGGAGATGTCTGAGTTAAACCAACAGGAACTGTAATGGTACATGTTGCATCTGCAGCATCCCGTACTGTTACCGTATAGTTACCCGCAATCAATCCTGTGAAGTTTGCTGAAGACTGGAATGTTGTACCATCCAAGCTATATTCATATGTTCCACTTCCACCTGTTGCCACAACTGTGAAACTACCACTAGCTGGAGTTGTACAAGATGGATTCACAACAGAAGTAACACTAGCGGTCACTGTACAAAGTGTACAAGCTGTACCTACAGTTACTGAACTTGTTGCTTCACAATTATTTGCGTCTACTACCCGAATAGTATATGTTCCAGCGGATAAACTACTGAATGTACTATTGTTGATACCAGCCGGATTAGCGACTCCATTGATATAATATTGATAAGGTAAAGATCCACCTGTTACTGATACAGCTATACTTCCATCTACGGCAGAACACGCAGTTTCTGAGGTAGGGGCTGTGGTTACTGCAATAGTAGCTGGAGCTGTTAATGTCTGAGAAACGTTCACTAAACAAGTACCTGCATCTTTTACATAGACAGTATAGTTACCAGCGGTTAAACCTGTAAATACACCTGTTGTATTTGTGAATGTCACTCCATCCAGACTATAACTGTATGGACTTGTACCGCCTGTCGCACTTACTGTGATTGTTCCATTTGGAGCAGTACAGTTCGTTACATTTGTACCAGATACTGTAGCAGCCAATGTACAAGCACAGTTGAACTTAGTCACAGTTACGGCAGAAGTAAATTCACAATTATTAGCATCAACTACTTTAAGTGTGTACGAACCAGGAGCTAAAGAAGCAAACACATTATTATTAGCACCAGCAGGATTCACACTTCCATTGATAAAGTATTGATACGGAGCTGTGCCACCAGAGACAGTTACTATTGCCGAACCATCGTTTGCATTACATGCTGTCTCATTAGTAGAAGCAACAGTCGCTGTGATTCCACTTGGTGCTGTAATCGTCTGTGTTAGAGTAATGCTACAGTTAGCTGCATCCTTAATAGTAATTGTATAAGTTCCTGCTCCTAAGCCTGTGAAGCTTGCACTTGACTGGAATGTTGTACCATCTATTGAGTACTGATATGGCAATGTTCCACCACTTACATTGCTTACACTCACACTACCATCGGTAGTTGTACAACTTGTTGGGTTCGTGCCACTTGCAGTTGCTGTCAGGTTACAAACCGGAGGACAAGTAAACTTGGTTACCGTTGTTGTTGTAGTAAACTGACATCCTGCTGCATCTTTTACCAGGATCGTGTAAGAGCCTGGAGCCAGAGATGCAAACACATTGTTGTTCAGACCTGCTGGGTTAGGTGCACCACCGATATAATATTCATATGGTGCTGTTCCACCTGTTACGGTTACCGTTGCTGATCCGTCATTTGTGTTACATGCTGTCTCATTGGTTGATGCAATCGTTGCACTTACACCGCTTGGGGCAGTTAATGTAACAGTTTCTGTATAAATACAACCTCTTCCATCCTGAACGGAAACAGTGTATGTTCCAGCAGCAAGATTTGTGTAATTAGTTCTCGCTCTGTAAGAAGCTCCATTTACTGAATACAGATATGGTGCTGTTCCTCCTGCTACATTACTGATGTTAATGATTCCATCAGCATCTGTACATGTGGTAGGATTAGTTGTTTGTATTGTTAAATCTCTAGGACCTACTGGCAATGTTAACGTTACTGCAGAAATATCATATACACAAGCATTGGCATCTTTAACTTGTACTGTATAAGTGCCTGCAGTCAGTCCAGTAAACTGTCCGGTTCCTGCTGCAAAGGCACCACCATTTACTGAGTATTGGTAAGGCGCTGTACCTCCTGTTGCAGTCACTGTAATATACCCGCTACTAGCATTCGTACAGGTTGGATCAGCATAGGTAATCTGAGCTGTCAGGTCACAGGTTACAGGACAAGTAAACTTGGTTACAGTTGCAGTCACTGTGAATTCACAATTATTAGCATCTACCACTTTAAGTGTGTAGGAACCAGGAGCTAACGATGCGAACACATTATTATTAGCACCCGCCGGATTCACACTTCCATTGATAAAGTATTGATATGGAGCTGTTCCGCCTGTTACGGTTACCGTTGCTGATCCATCGTTTGTGTTACATG
This sequence comes from Xanthocytophaga flava, assembly GCF_030068545.1. Lineage (NCBI taxonomy): Bacteria > Pseudomonadati > Bacteroidota > Cytophagia > Cytophagales > Rhodocytophagaceae > Xanthocytophaga > Xanthocytophaga flava. The sequence continues at coordinate 109,140 of NZ_JASJOR010000015.1, forward strand.
CTGTCTCATTGGTTGATGCAACTGTTGCGCTCACTCCGCTCGGTGCTGTAATCGTCTGAGTGAAAGTTGCTGTACAGCCAGACGCATCTTTTATTGTTACGGTATAACTTCCCGCTGCAAGCCCTGTAAAGTTTGTGCTCGCCTGGAATGTTGTGCCATTGATTGAATATTGATAAGGACTTGTACCACCAGCTACAGCACTGATTGTGATTGAACCATCAGTAGTTGTACAACTGGTTGGATTGGTTCCACTTACTGTCGCTGTAATGGCTGATGGCAAACTCAACACAGCACTTACACTGGTCTGACAACCTGAAGCATCCTTCACTAAGATCGTGTAGTTACCTGCACTCAATCCTGTGAACACACTGCTTGTCACATATGTTGTACCTCCATCTATGGAATACTGTATCGTTCCTGTATTATTGATTGCACTCACACTGATCGATCCATTGTTACCTGCACAAGTCGGATCTGTCTGTGATGAAATACTTGCTGTCAGGGTACATGTGTTCGGACAGTTGCTGCCTACAATCACATTTACTGTGTAATCACAACCATTCGATGCCACCACTCGCACTACATGGGCTCCCGAAGATAAACCTGACAGAACATTGTTGCTTGCTCCTGATGGATTAATCACTCCATCGATATAGTAGGTGTAGGGTCCTCCCACTCCGACCACATTGGTTACTGTGATTGAGCCATCTTTGGTCGAACAACCTGATTCTGATACCGTGGTTGTGTTCACACTCAATATACCCCCTGTAGCTGCCAGACTCTGAGTCGAACTGATCACACATCCCGATGCATCCTGAATGAAGACTGTGTAACTGCCACTGGACAGATTGCTGAAAGTAGATGCTGACACATAATTCACTCCATCAATTGAGTAAGTATAAGGACTTGTTCCACCTGTTACATTGGTAATCACAATCGATCCGTTGGTAGCTGAACAGCCACTTGGATCATTGCCTGTCACAGTCGCTGTCAATGGAACGGCTGTCAGAGTCACATTACCAATCGTTTTCTGACAGACAGCATCTTTCACTATAATCGTATAAGTGCCTGCACTCAGACCGGTAAAGCTGGCTGAAGCCTGGAAGCTTGCCCCATTGTTGATGGAGTACTGAATCGTTCCATTACCTGCTGTGGCACTGATCACAATTGAGCCATCATTGCCCACACAACCCGGATTGGACTGAGAGGCAATCGTTGCCTGAAGACAACAAGCGGCAATAATCGTTTCAGATGTGGTGAAGCTACACCCATCTGCTGTGACCACTTTAATTGTATAGGTACCTGGCGCTAAACCAGAGAATTCATTGTTATTGATTCCGGCAGGGTTGGCAGAACCATTGATATAGTATTGATAAGGTGCTTTTCCACCTGTCACGGTTGCGGTCAGCATACCATCTTTGGCACCACAGCTTGACTCATCGCTACCTAATAGACTCACCGCACTGATGCTGTTTGGTGCAACAAGGGTAGCATTGAACCCTTGCGTACAGCCATTGGCATCGCGAATAGTGATCGCATAGCTGTTTTCTGCCAGATTGCTGAACACATTCGATGTCTGGAAAGCACCTCCGATCGAATACTGATACGGAGCTGTTCCCCCTGCCGGATTGGTGATGGTGATTGATCCGTCACTAACGGTACAACTGCTTGGATTGGAAGGGGTGATGGTAGCTGTGATGGTCACATTCACTTTCAGTGTCACTGGAGTAAGGCTGTTGACACATCCTTTGGCATCCTTCACCTGAACCGTATAAGTACCTTCACCCAGACCTGTAAATGTAGTTGAACTCTGGAAGGTAACTCCATCAATTGAGTAAGTATACGGAGCAGTTCCATTGCTTACATTGGTCACACTTACGAATCCATCCGTTGCTGAACAGGTAGTTGGCGCTGTTCCAGTTACTGTTCCCGTAATCAAAGCTGGCAGAGTCAATGTCACTGTACCAATAGTGGCACTACATCCTTTGCTGTCTGTAGCAGTGATGGTATAACTTCCTGCGGCCAGTCCACTGAACACAGGTGAGTTGGTGGCACTTCCTCCATTGAGTGAGTATTGCACACTGCCACTTCCACCACTCACACTCACTGTAATCGATCCATCATTGTTCTGACAGGTTGGATCCACACTGCTGGTGATTGAGCCTGTGATTGCGGGTGGATTGGTCAGCGTCACCGCATTGGTTACCACACACGATGGACTGTTTTTATCCCGTGTGTAAACAGTATAGTTACCTGCTGACAGATTATTGAATACTGCGATGTTCTGATACGTTGTTCCATCCAGTGAGTATTCATACAAGCCCGTTCCCCCACTGGCACTCACAGTAATTCTACCTGTGGTACCATTGTGACAAACCAGATCAGTTACTGTACTGGTGGCTGCCAGTGTACAGGCAGTAGGACAGTTGGTCCCTACAGCCGCTGTGGTGTTGAAGAAACAGCCATCTGCTGTTACCACCCGGATTGTATAAATCTGACCTGCCAGATTCGAGAATACATTGCTGTTGATTCCAGCTGGGTTGGCAGAACCATTGATATAGTACTGATAAGGAGCTTTTCCACCTGTTACAGTGACGGTGATAGTTCCATCCAGGGTTGAACAACCTGATTCGGAAGTGGTGTTGACAGTCACAGCGGAAATACCGTTAGGCGCTGTAATCACCTGAGTGTAACTTACTTTACAGTTGTTGGCATCCCGAACGGAAACCGTGTAACTGTTGCCTGCCAGACCGGTGAATGTATTCGATGTCTGGAAGTTGACTCCATCAATCGAGTATTGGTAAGGAGCGGTTCCACCCGATACATTGCTCACGGTAATGGCTCCATTGTTGACTCCACATGTGGTTGGGTTACTGCCACTTACTGTTGCTGTGATTGCCACAGGTGAAGCCAATGTAACTGTACCAACATTCACAATACAATTGTTGGCATCTTTTACAACGATAGTATAACTACCAGCAGTCAGATTGCTGAATACTGGATTTGTATTATAATTTGAACCGCCATCTATTGAATAGCTGATTGTACCTGTACCATTTGAAGCTGTCAATGTAATGCTTCCATCATTTCCGGCACAAGTTGGATTCACCTGTGACGAAACACTTGCACTTAACGTACAAGCTGGACAATCTGTACCAACAGCTGATGTTCTTGTAATTTCGCAACCATTGGCATCAACAATTCGGATTGTATAACTTCCAGTTACCAAACCAGCAAATACATTATTATTGATACCGGCAGGGTTAGCGCTTCCATTAATATAATATTGATAAGGAGCAGTTCCACCAGTTACGCCACTCACTGTGATTGTTCCATCTGATGTAGCACAACCCGTTTCATTCACAGCGGTTACTGTTACAGCCGTAATACTAGATGCAGCATTCAATGTTCTGGTACTGGACACCACACAACCACTTGCATCTTTTGTATATACGATATAATTACCAGCGGTTAAACTTGTGAATACACCTGTTGTATTAGAGAATGTCACTCCATCCAGACTATAACTGTATGGACTTGTACCACCTGTCGCACTTACTGTCAAGGTACCTGCACTGGCATCTGCACAAGTTGGATTTGTGCTTGTAACTGTTGCAGCTAATGTTGATTGCGTTACAGTTACAGAACTTGAAGTAGCCGAACAGCTTCCCGAAGTAACTCTTACTGTGTAATCGCCTGCCGTTGATACTGTTAATGTTTGATTCGTTGCTCCGGAAATAGCTGTTCCATTTAAGAACCACTGGTTGCCAGATGCAGCACTTGATGTTAGAACTGTATTATTTCCAGCACAGAATGTCAACGTTCCAGAAATAGTTGGAGTGGCAGGTTTAGCATTGATGGTAACAGTAACAGCAGTCGCTGTGCTTGTACAACCACTCACTGTTTGTGTTACATAAAATGTTGTTGTTCCTGCAACTGCATTATTGATAGTTGGGGTAAACGGACTGCCGCTTCCAACCAGATTGGTTAGAGCCGCATCGCTATACCACTGAATATTTGTTCCACTTGCAGTTAAAGCTGGAATAGCATCACCTGTACAAATTGCTGCCGGACTACTTGCTACTGGGGCAGCTGTGTTGGTTACACTTACAGTTGCAACTGTAGATGTAGCCGAGCAGCTTCCAGAATTTACAGTTACAGAGTAATTACCTGCAGTTGTTACTGTCAATGTTTGATTGGTAGCACCTGAGATTGGACTACCATTTAATAACCACTGATTTCCAGTGCTTGCACTAGAAGTCAATATTGTATTTCCGCCTGTACAGAAGGTTAATGTACCTGAAATTGTAGGTGTAGTTGCACTACCTTCAGTTACAGTAGCTGTGGCTGAAGTAGCCGAACAACCATTTGAAGCAACAGTAACTGTATAATTACCAGCTGTGGATACAGTCAACGTTTGATTGGTAGCGCCTGAAATAGCGGTTCCGTTTAAGAACCACTGATTGCCACTTGCTGAGCTAGAAGTCAATACTGTATTAGCACCAGTACAGAAAGTCAATGTTCCACTAATTGTTGGCGTAGCAGGAGTTGGGTTTATTGTTATTGTTACAGCAGTTGCTGTGCTGGTACATCCTGATACCGTTTGTGTTGCATAGAAAGTAAATGTACCAGCCGTTGCATTACTGATTGTTGGCGTAAATGAATTTCCACTTCCTACCAATGTAGCCAGTGAAGCATCACTATACCATTGTATGTTTGAGCCTGTTGCTGTTAAGGTTGGAATTGTTCCGCCTGTACAGATCGCAGCCGGATTACTTGCTACTGGAGCAGAAGCTGTTGTTTGTGTTACAGTAGCAACAGCAGAAGTAGCTGAACAGCCAGAAATAGTAACTCTTACAGAGTAATTACCTGCAGTTGTTACTGTCAGAGTTTGGTTAGTAGCTCCAGAAATAACAGATCCATTCAATAGCCATTGATTACCAGTACTTGCACTAGAAGTCAACACTGTATTGCTTCCCGCACAGAAAGTTAACGTTCCAGAGATTGTTGGAGTTGGTACACTGATTTGTGTTACAGTTACAGAACTTGATGTAGCTGAACAATTTCCCGAAGTAACTCTTACTGTGTAATCGCCTGCCGTTGATACTGTTAATGTTTGATTGGTTGCTCCGGAAATAGCTGTTCCATTTAAGAACCATTGGTTGCCAGATGCAGCACTTGATGTTAGAACTGTATTATTTCCAGCACAGAATGTCAACGTTCCAGAAATAGTTGGAGTGGCAGGTTTAGCATTGATGGTAACAGTAACAGCAGTCGCTGTGCTTGTACAACCACTCACTGTTTGTGTTACATAAAATGTTGTTGTTCCTGCAACTGCATTATTGATAGTTGGGGTAAACGGACTGCCGCTTCCAACCAGATTGGTTAAAGCCGCATCGCTATACCATTGAATGTTTGTTCCACTTGCTGTTAAAGCTGGAATAGCATCACCTGTACAAATTGCCGCTGGACTACTTGCTACCGGAGCTGTTGCATTTGCCTGAGAAACCGCAACCGGATCGGAAGTAGTTGAGCAACCATTTGAAGTAACTCTTACAGAGTAATTACCTGCCGTTGTTACTGTCAGCGTTTGATTGGTAGCTCCAGAAATAACAGATCCATTCAACAACCACTGATTTCCAGTGCTTGCACTTGAAGTCAACACTGTATTACCTCCTGTACAAAATATCAGTGTTCCGCTGATTGTTGGTTTTGCAGGAGCCGCATTTATTGTTATTGTAACTGATTTAGCAGGGCTTTCGCAACCACTTACTGTTTGAGTTACATAAAATGTAAATGTACCCGCAGTTGCATTACTAATCGTTGGTGTAAACGGACTACCTGTACCCACTTGAGTTGTCAGTGCCGCATCGCTATACCATTTTACTGAAGAGCCAGTAGCTGTCAATTGAGGAATTGTACCTCCTGTACAGATTGCTGCCGGATTGTTAGCTACTGGTGCAGTTGTCGTTGTTTGAGTTACAGTTACTGTTGCTGAAGTTGCAGAACAGCCAGAAACTGTAACTACTACAGAATAGTTACCAGCCGTCGAAACTGTTAATGTTTGGTTAGTAGCGCCTGAGATTGGACTACCATTCAATAGCCATTGATTACCAGTACTTGCACTTGAAGTCAATACTGTATTGCTTCCAGCACAGAAAGTAAGCGTTCCAGAGATTGTTGGAGTTGGTACACTGATCTGGGTTACGGTTGCAATAGCTGAAGTAGCCGAACAACTTCCCGAAGTAACTCTTACTGTATAATCGCCTGCCGTTGAAACTGTTAGGGTCTGATTGGTTGCTCCGGAAATAGCTGTTCCATTTAAGAACCATTGGTTGCCAGATGTAGCACTTGACGTAAGAACAGTATTACTACCTGTACAGAAAGTCAGTGTTCCACTGATTGTTGGCGTAGCAGGAGTTGGGTTTATTGTTATTGTTACAGCAGTTGCTGTGCTTGTACAGCCTGATACCGTTTGTGTTGCATAGAAAGTAAATGTACCAGCCGTTGCATTACTGATTGTTGGCGTAAATGAATTTCCACTTCCTACCAATGTAGCCAGTGAAGCATCACTATACCATTGTATGTTTGAGCCTGTTGCTGTTAAGGTTGGAATTGTTCCGCCTGTACAGATCGCAGCCGGATTGTTAGCTACTGGTGCAGCAACTACTGCAGGTTGAGTAATAGTAACACTAGCCGTCTTTACACAACCATTTGCGTCTGTTACTGTTACTGTATATGTACCAGCAGCTAATCCTGAAACGGTAGCAGTTGTTCTTACAGGAGATGTATTCCAGCTATATGTATAAGCTGCAGTACCTCCGCTTACAACTACTCCAGCTGTTCCATCAGCTACACCATTACAAGATGCGTTAGTAGACGAAGTAGTCAATACCAAGGCAGTTGGCTGTCCAATAGTAGCTGTTGTAGTTGTTGTACAATTTTTTGTATCCCGAACTGTGATTGTATAAGTTCCGGCTGTTAATCCTGCAAATGTGGGAGAAGCCTGGAACGTTGTTCCATCTTTTGAATATTGGTAACCTGGAGTACCTCCGGTAACAGCTACAGTTAATGAACCCGTATTACCTCCATTGCAACTAACATCTGTTGTAGAGGCTACAGATACCTGTAAAACAGCTGGTTCTATCAACGTCACAGGAGCCAGAGTTGTAGTACAACCATTGGCATCTTTTACAACGATAGTATAAGTGCCAGCAGTCAAACCAGTAAATAATCCACCATTCGAAACAAAGGTTATACCATCTTTCGAGTAGGTGTAGGGTGCTGTTCCACCACTTACATTAACAGTAATGCTACCATTAGATCCACCATTACAACTAATATCCTGTTGGGCAGAAACTGTAGCAACAACTTTTGTAGGTTGTGTAAGTGTAGCATTGACAGTAGTCGTACAACCTTTTGTATCCCGAACTGTGATAGTATAGGTTCCGGCTGTTAATCCTGTAAATGTGGGAGAAGCCTGGAACGTTGTTCCATCTTTTGAATACTCATACGCTGGCTGGCCTCCTGATGCCGTTACTGTGATATCCCCTGTTGCGTCTCCATTACATAATATATTAGTCTGAGAAACAAGAGAAGAAGTTAACTGAGTTGGTTGAGTCAAGGTTGCTGGAACAGTAGAAGTACATCCCTTAGCATCCTTTACAACGATAGTATAACTACCCGCAGTTAAGCCAGTAAATAATCCGCCATTAGAAACGAATGTTGTACCATCTTTTGAGTATGTATAAGGTGCTGTACCGCCATTTGCTGTTACCTGAATCTGACCTGTTGCATCTCCATAACAGCCTAAGATATCAACCTGGCTTGTAAGGCTCAGTGTTAATAAAGCTGGCTGTGCAATAGTAACGCCAACACTTGTAACTGTACAGTTATGAGCATCTTTAACAATAATAGTATATGTACCCGCTCCAAGGTTTGAAAAAGTTGGAGAAGACTGATAGGTTGTACCTGCATCTATTGAATATTGATAATTGGTAGTACCTCCGGTAGCAGCTACTGTTATTTGTCCGCTTTTATCTCCAAAACAGTTTTGAACATCTTGTTGAGAAGCAATTGTAACCGCCAGAACATTTGGTTCAGTCAATACTACATCAGGTAAGGTAATCTCACAACCCTTACTATCCCGTACCTTAATTGAATAAGTACCTGCAATAAGAGACGAAAACACATTACTGGTCTGATATGTACCTCCATTGATAGAATATTCATATGCTGGCTGCCCTCCTGATGCCGTTACTGTAATAGAGCCATTTGAATCGCCATTACACAATGGATTGGAGAAAGAAGTTGTAGCAACAACTTTTGTAGGTTGTGTAAGTGTAGCATTGACAGTAGTCGTACAACCTTTTGTATCCCGAACTGTAATAGTATAAGTTCCAGCTGTTAATCCTGTAAATGTGGGAGAAGCCTGGAACGTTGTTCCATCTTTTGAATACTCATACGCTGGCTGGCCTCCTGATGCCGTTACTGTGATATCCCCTGTTGCATCTCCATTACAGCCCAAAATATTTGTCTGTGCTTGTAATGCTAACGTAAGTTTAGTAGGCTGGTCCAGCGTTACAGGAGCCAGCGTTACAGTACAACCATTGGCATCTTTTACAACGATAGTATAAGTGCCAGCAGTCAATCCAGTAAACAATCCACCATTGGAAACAAATGATGCTCCATTTATTGAATAGGTATAGGGCGCTGTTCCTCCCGCTGCTGTTACCTGAATCTGACCTGTTGCATCTCCATAACAGCCCAAAATATCGGTCTTTGAACCCAGATCAACTGTTAAAACAGCAGGATCAACTAAACTAATATTTGAAACCTGAGCAGTACACCCCTTACTATCCTTTACAGTAATTGTATAATTACCACTTGCTAACCCGGAGAAATTGCCCGTTGTATTTGAGAAATTAATTCCATCTTTTGAATAGGTATAAGGAGCCGTACCGCCAGAGGCAGAAACAGAAATAGTTCCATTCGAATTTCCATTACACAATGGATCAGTCTTGCTGCTTAATGTTAACTGTAATAACGTCGGCTGAGTTAATGTAACTGTAGTAGTATTAATACACCCTTTGCCATCACGAACTGAAACAGTATAACTGCCAGCAGCCAATCCCGAAAAAGTAGGAGACGTCTGGAATGTTGTGCCATCAATCGAATATTCATATCCGGTGTTTCCTCCTGTAGCAGATACAGTGAAACTTCCTGTCTTATCTCCAAAACATCCTGTAATATTTGTTTGTGCAGTAACTGACAATAAAAGTTCATCGGGTTGGTTAATGTTAACACCCGAGAAAACATTTATATTACAATTAGGACTTTTCCGGGTCACCTGCATGATATAAGAGCTGGCAGTAAGTCCTTGAAAGGTAATAGTTTGACCGGAAACCGTTACTGTTACAGATCCCAGAGGAAATGTAACAATAGGAGTTCCAGGCTCAAGAATATCCCGGAGAATGAAATTATATAAAGCAGTATTAACTGTTCCTGAAGCTGTTACGACCATCTCTCCATCTGCACCACCGAAACAGGTTACATCTTTAGTAGATGTTACCGAAAAATCAGAAGCCACAGGGCATTGCGCATACAGCTGACTTGCACTTAACAAGCTTAAAAACGCAATAAGTATATGTAAATATCTTTTCATAATTTTTTAGTATTGCATCATTGAATGATAAAACCGTTCATTCCTCCCAACATAAGTTTCTTTCCATCTTTTATCACCTGTATCACGTAACCAGAAGCAGGTAATCCATTGAATATAAGCTCTTTCTTACCCGTTTGCATAGGGTGATTTTGTATTACTTTTTTAAAATTCTTCTCGTTGTCATAGAGGTCATACAGCTTAAAGGTATAGCTGCCAGCACCCTCTGATAAGCTAATGTATATTTTGCCATTTGACTTGTTGGATGTTGTATGCTGCACTTCTACTGAAAACTGATTCAGATTTTGTGCAGTACCTCTTTCTGATAGGATAATCAGTCCTGCTATCAGAAGAAACACCTGTAAGAATTTTTGTATCGTTTTCATTTCTTGAGCTGGTTTAAAAAACCGGTTTTATGGATAATCGTAATTTTTTAACTTTTCTATTCGTAATATTTTATTGTATGACTTTTTTAAATCCCTTACTTATTCTGCGTATAGTTGATAATTCTGTTTGTCTCAAAAAGAGATCATCCGTGTATTTTCTTCATTTCAAATTTCCTATCAGAATATACGCCTGAGTCTTTTATTCACTTATCTGAGCGAAATCCGCTTTATTTTCGTAACCTGAGGGTTTTTCCTATTCCGTCTCTCAGTCAGACATCTTCTGAAACTGTATATACAATTTACGAGGGGTAACCGCCCAAACCCATACAAGAAAAGGGTGTTTGGGTACGCATGTAACATTTGCACAGATTATTGAAGAAGGTCTGAAAGAAACCTACTGTAGTTGGCAGGTAAGATTTTATAGGAAAAAGTATCTTTTAAGATGGGAATTACCGGTTACCTCAGAGATGCTAGAAAAAGAGAGTAACTATCAGGTGGCATTAAAATTGAATAGGTTTTGGTATTTTCGTGACAGTCGTGTAATCTTGTATATATGAAGCCCAAACCTTCAGAATTTGATTCTTTTAACTTTATAACCTATTGAATATGGCTTTTGATATTGAAATGATTAAAGGTGTCTATGCCAGAATGGGAGAGCGCATTAGTGCTGCCCGTCAGGCGGTAGGACGTCCGTTGACCTTAGCAGAAAAGATTTTATATGGTCACTTATTCGAAGGCAAACCAACTAAACCATATGAGCGGGGTAAAGATTATGTAGATTTTGCACCGGATCGTGTTGCGATGCAGGATGCAACGGCTCAGATGGCATTGCTTCAGTTTATGCAGGCAGGTCGTGCTCAGGTAGCTGTTCCAAGTACTGTACATTGTGATCACCTGATTCAGGCAAAAGTTGGTGCAGAGAAAGATCTGGCAGTAGCAAAAGATATCAATAAAGAAGTATATGACTTTTTGGCTTCTGTTTCAGATAAATATGGTATTGGTTTCTGGAAAGCAGGTGCCGGGATTATTCACCAGGTAGTGCTTGAGAACTATGCATTTCCAGGTGGTATGATGATTGGTACAGACTCACACACACCGAATGCAGGTGGTTTGGGTATGATCGCGATTGGTGTTGGTGGGGCAGATGCGTGTGATGTAATGGCGGGTCTGGCATGGGAACTGAAGATGCCTAAGCTGATTGGTGTGAAGTTAACCGGAAAATTAAGTGGCTGGGTATCTGCGAAAGACGTTATTCTGTGGGTAGCAGGCCAGTTAACCGTAAAAGGTGGTACCGGATATATTGTAGAATATTTTGGAGATGGAGCTGAAAGCATGTCTGCAACTGGTAAAGCTACTATTTGTAACATGGGTGCAGAAATTGGGGCTACCACGTCTGTATTTGCCTACGATGAAAAAATGAAGGCGTATCTGGAATCTACCAGTCGTGCAGATGTAGCAGCAGAAGCGGATAAAGTAAAAGATAATTTACGTTCGGATGCTGAAGTATATTATGACCCTGCTAAATTCTATGATCAGTTACTGGAATTGAACCTATCAGAACTGGAACCGTATGTAAACGGACCATATACGCCGGATCTGGCCTGGCCTATCTCTAAATTTGCTCAGGCTGTAAAAGAAAATAACTATCCTCAAAAGCTGGAAGTAGGTCTGATTGGATCTTGTACCAACTCTTCGTATGAAGATATGACTCGTGCCGCTTCTGTTGCCAAACAGGCCGCGACCAAAAAGCTAAAAGCAAAAGCCGAATTTACAGTTACTCCAGGTTCTGAACTGGTACGCTATACAGCTGAACGCGATGGTTTGTTAGGCATTTTTGAAAGCATCGGTGGTGTAGTAATGGCAAACGCCTGCGGGCCTTGTATCGGACAGTGGGCGCGCCATATTGACGATCCGAATCGTGCCAACTCTATCATCACTTCCTTCAACCGTAACTTCGCAAAACGGAATGATGGTTTATCGGCAACCCGTTCATTTGTTGCTTCTCCTGAGATTGTAACAGCTATGGTTATTGCAGGTGATCTGACTTTCAACCCACTGAAAGACAAATTAATCAATGAAGATGGTCAGGAAGTAATGCTGGATGAACCTGTTGGTCTGGAAGCACCAAGCAAAGGGTATGCAGTAGAAGATGCTGGTTATCAGGCTCCTGCTGAAGATGGCAGCAAAGTACAGGTACTTGTAGATCCTAAATCAGACCGTTTGCAATTGCTTGATCCATTTGCCCCATGGGAAGGTGTGGATTTGAAAGGATTGAAACTATTGATCAAAGCAAAAGGAAAATGTACAACTGACCATATCTCTATGGCAGGTCCGTGGTTGAAATATCGTGGTCATCTGGACAACATTTCTAATAACATGTTGATTGGTGCATTAAACTATTACAATGAAGCCACCAACAAAGTTAAAAGTCAACTGGATGGTAGCTATGATGAGGTACCCAAAGTACAACGTGCATACAAAGCCGCGGGTATTGGTTCTATTGTAGTTGGTGATGAAAACTATGGAGAGGGTTCTTCCCGTGAACACGCAGCTATGGAGCCTCGTTTCCTGGGTGTACGTGTGATTCTGGTTAAATCTTTTGCCCGTATCCACGAAACCAATCTAAAAAAGCAAGGTATGCTGGCACTCACCTTTGCAAATCCTGCTGACTATGATAAAATTCAGGAAGATGACAGCATTGACATTCTGGGTTTGACTACTTTTGCGCCTGGTGTTCCATTGACTATCGTTCTGAATCACAAAGATGGTTCTAAAGACGAAATCAAAGCGAATCACACCTACAATGAGCAACAAATAGAATGGTTCAAAGCAGGTGCAGCCTTAAACATCATTCGTCAGTCGGTAGCTCAATAAGTTTGGCTTAGTATATAGCTGTTGTTTAGTACAGCTTTGAAGCTGTTTAAACAAATTTATAAAGGCTACAAAGGCATCTTGTAGGCTGCACCTTCTGCTCCCCCTCGTTGGTGTTATCACCAACGAGTTATTTACGATCATACAGATTAGTGATACCAACCTGAAAATTGAAATCTTGGTTTGCTAGCCAGGCTTTATTTTTTATTTAATCAACTGCTTCCAGGTCATTATCTAGTCGCTGTAAATACAAAGGCCTCTGTGATCACAGAGGCCTTTGTATTTACACAATCCTGTATTAATAAACTATCGAATCAACAGTATACCACCTCTCCTCTCCACTGGAGTACCCTCAGGATAATATCGGGATGTGTATACTGCACGCCATGAGTAGGTACCAGTAGGAGCATCTTGCCCTCTGTATTTACCATTCCACAAAGGAAAGGCATCATTTATAACAGCCTCATATAGATTAGTTGTCTCAAAAGCATATACAACTTCGCCCCAGCGATTGAAAATCATAATCTTAAACGATCCCACATGTTTTGAGAACACTTCCAGGACATCGTTATGTCCATCAGAATTTGGAGTGAAAGCATCTGGAAGTTTTAGTATTGGATCACAGATATTAACTACTCTTATAGTATCTCTACCTGGACATGCACTACCATTATTGACAGTAACTACATATGTTCCTAATTGAGAAACAGTCAACTTTTGTTCAGTTCCTAAAACTACTGCACTACCTGCAAGTGTCCAGACATAGGTATAGTTGATACCAGGTCCTGCATCTAATGCCACAGAATCTATAGTGCTATTATCCATACAAAGTGCTACCTGTCTGCTTACAACATTTACAACTGGGCCAGGTAAATAAGTAATTTTAATATCATCACTTATAGTACAAGAACCTGATTTCACTTCCACACTATATGTACCTGCCGAGCTAACTGTAATAGTAGGCGTAGTGGCTCCTGTACTCCATTTGTATGTTACACCTGTACCTGACACTGTAGCATTCAATACCACAGGATTACCCGCACATACAGTGGTATCATTACCCAGGTTTACTGTAGGACCTTCAATAATTATTACCGTAACAGGAGTGGTTGAACTTTCACATCCATCTTTGCTAAGTTGACTAACATGGTAAGTAGTAGTGCCAGGAGTATTTGTCTTGAGTGTGGACAGATAAGTGAGTAAATCACTTAAAAACTGTGTTTTAGCTGCATCTGCATACCATCTCACTGATCCAGTCAATTCAGCAGGATCTTGTATAGAAGTTCCAGCACAAACTGTAATTGGTGCTATAGAAGTAGGTGGAACAGTTGGATCAAAAAATGGCTTAGTCAATACTGAATCAGCACAATTTGTCGCTGTATTACGAGCTCTCAACTTATACTCACCTGGAATCGTTGCAGTAATCTGGGTTCCGGCAACACTTGTACCATCCGGACGAACCCAGGTATAGCTATCAAAAGCAGGACTAGTATTGGCAGTCAATACCACACTACTACCTTCACATACAGGTGTATAATTTGCAATAGAAGCTGTACCCGGTAAACCTAGTGTAATAACTACAGTATCTTTGGCTACACAGCTTGTAGACCCTGTGGCTGACAAAATATATGTTCCTGATTGTGTTACAGTAGCAGTTCCATCGGCACTTGTTGTAATAGCAGTACCATCCAATCTGTTCCATTGGAAAGAAACATTAGTCAATATACCTGTCGCTGATAATTGAGCAGTCTGACAATCTGTAACAGTGCCCACACCTTGTACCTGAGGTTTACCTGGAGCAGCTTTTACTTCATATGTAAAAGAAAATGTACAACCAGAACCACCATAATTTCCTGTTAACAAATAAGAACCTGGAGATAATCCACTGATAGTAAGCATTCCAGTTAAGGCACCACCACTTCGAACAACAAATCCATCTGTAGTTGCTAATTGATAAGAGGTAATGTTAGATGTAGAAGGAGTTAACTCTAATGTACCAGTAGTTTGATCACAAGTTAACTGCACAGGTGCGTTGCTCATAAACTGAGGTGCATCTGCTGATGAGTTTTCTATTGAGAAAACAATAGTAGTATCGCACATTGTACTACCAGCAACACGAACATAATAAATTCCAGGATTAAGACCTTCAACTTTTTCAACTGAAAACGGAGTTAGTGGTGACATATCACTTCTTGACCACGAATATAGGTAGGTAGCAGCCGGATCTTTGTCTATAATAGTCACTTCGGCTATTCCATTTCCAGAAGAACAACTTGATGAAGGAGTAGTAGTAACTTTTACATTAGGACTCTTCTTTACAGCAATAGAAATAGTATCACTATCAGTACAGCCTGTTACGGCATCTGTTACTTTTACCAAATAGGAAACATTGGTAGTAGGAGTAACTGAATAAGTCTGAGTCGTGCTTTTTACCTGAGGGTCACCTAATTGATACCATTCATACTTAGCACCAGGATTACCAGCATTCAGCACTAGTGTACTCTGACTACATAGAAGTGTATCGTTACCTAAATTCACATCGATAGAACTATAGCTAACACGCATACTATCCGTCACAGAGCATAGTCCTGTAGAAACAATCACTGTATAAACTCCAGGTAATGTTGCATCAAATGTGGCCACTCCAGCAGTACCAGGAATGGTATCTTTAGCTGGAGTAATCCAGGTATATGTCACAGTTCCGGAAGGTCCAGGTACATTACGGTATGGATCCAATCTAACCACTGTTCCTGCACAAACAGAAGTATCCCGCATGTTTGTAGGAGGTGGTTGAAGAGGAATAGTAAAATCCTGCGGATCAATAACCTCAGACAAACAATCATTGGTAATAGTTAGTGCAGCTTTGTATTGTCCAGGTCCAGGAAAAGTTACAGAAACACTATCATTCTTACCAAATCCCATATCAGGGATAGTTTGTATAAGAGTACTTCCATCTTTTGTAGTAAATGTCCAGGCATAGGATGACTTGGTTACATCACCACCTGCTCTATCCGGATGTGCCTGGAAGGAGATGACTACTGGTGTATTTTCAAGTGTACAAGGAATCGAAGAAATTGAAAAACTTTGCTCAGTAGTTCCATCATTTTGAGGAGGACCTGTATTGGGTAAACCAAGTCCGGAAGTAGATGTAAGCGTAATGGAAGAAGTAGTATAGCCTGCACTCTTAAGAGTTGTTGGGCCTGTTATTTCACCCAATGAGGTTTGCCCTTCCTGAGCAACATATAATCTCTGTCCAGTAGGGTCAAGTTGTAAGGCACCAATTGTAAAGCTGGTAGTAGCATAAATAGACCGCATTGTCTTTTGAACTAAACTATCAACACCTGAACCCAGATTAAAACCAACAATTCGTGAACTATCCAATCCACTTCCAGCCAACGATACATACAATGTACTATCACCTACTATTTCTACACCATAAGCTTTTGGAGGTGCTATCCCCAGAGTAAGTGTAATTGGAGGAGCTTTTACTTCTCCGGTAGAGCTATCAAAAGGAAATACCTGTACAATATTTTCTTCGCCATTTGCGCCTGGTATTACAATAACAACCTTATCTTCATATACTTTCATGTATCCCTCCCCATTTTCAGTATTAGGCCCATTCACATTCCCTACATTATATGTCTTAGGCGAACCTAATCCACTAGCAGTAAGCGGATATACTCTGAATGTACTGGTATTGAAGTCATGGGTAACAATCCATGTTGTAGCAACAGCAGTACTACTTGTATCTGTTGATTTAATAGATGCTAATCTCTCAGTACTGGAGTTAAACAATCTGACATTTTTCTTGGTAACCTGTCCTAATCCTCCATTACGACGCATATCAACAATACTATATTCTAGTAAAGAGCCAGTAGAAGATATGTCAGAAGTAGTAAATACATAATATACAGGATCACAATCACTACATCCGGGTTGTGCAACAATGAGAGTTGCCTGTGTTGAATTCTCACCACCATGTAAACCATTATTGGCAATTACATCATTACCTCCCAGGTCTGTCATTGGCGCACCAGTTTTATCATATACATTTCTACCATCTGTATAAAATAAGAATTTACCAGATGCATCCGATACAGCAGAGGTACCCTCCGGAGTATTAATGCTTCCTGAAGTAGCTTCAGGGTCTGATATATTATAGAAAATTACTCCAGACCCATTACCAAAGTACCAACGGGATATTTCCTTCTTTTTCTGAGGGTCATCTGGTGTAGGTTTATAAAGTTTGAGATTTACCTTATTGGTTCTGGAACAACCTGTAGCAGGATCTGTAATTGTTACAGAATAACATCCTGCACTATCCACAGTAATTGTTGCAGTACTATCACCTGTAGACCATAAATATTTAGCCCCATTGGGGAGACTTCCACCTGAATCAAACCCAGCAGAAAATGTGATAGAAGAACCTTTACAGATCTCCTCGTCTTGCTCTCCCAGGTTATTATCAGGCTTTATCGAAAATTCAGCAACACCTTCTACTGCATTAGCATCTTTTTCACTACAACGCAGGGTATCAGTTCCCCTAATCACACTAAGAGAAATCTTATATAAACCTGCAACACCAAAAGAATACACAAGGTCTTTGGAATACAAAGTATCCTTATCTCCACTGGGCGGTGTTACATACCATATGTAACCTGATATCCCTGCCGTGTCTAAACCAGGAGTAATTAGGGTGCCCCCAGCACAGTTACCTCCAGCACATAATGGTGATGGAATAGTGAAGTCCGGACACTGTGCATTGATTATAGAAATACTGGAAATAAATAAAATACACAATAAGCTCACTGAGCGCAGATACCTTGGTATCTTTTTGCAGGCCAGAACCATAGCAGTCGAAACGTGTAAAGTAGTCTTGTTATCAGAATAATTAAGTTGTATGATCACAGAGGATTTGTGTTTAACTAACGAATAATATCACAAAACATTTTATAAAACACCTGGAACAGAAAGTATAAGAACTCAAAATCTATAATTAACTCTCAGTATCAATTGTATTGAAACAGCCTAAGACTTCATAAAGGCAATAACCTACTGAATATGAATATCAATACATCTAAAGATTAAATCGTTCTAGTTATGGCATATCAAAACTGTCTATCATAACATGTATACAGCACTAAACAGACCATTTTCCACTAAACTCTATCTTTAGATATACGCAGCAAAATAACGGTAAAAAAGTAATTTTCCGCATGTTTATTACATGATTCTGTATGGTTTGATGACAGTAGACTACTTCTGTGGATATATCAGGCTGATTGTGAAAACTTTCCTTTAAGACAACTGGTTGACTATGAACTACTACTTTTAAAACAAGTTAACTATATAAAATCATTTTTGAGCAACGCTCAATTTTTTTCTAATTTTAGCGTTGGAATCATACATTGGTCTGTTTCTTTACATTGGTGCTCTATAATCTCAACGTATACAAATATTCATGCGAAAGCTTTTATCTATAATTTTGATTGTTTTCTGCAATCTTGTTGCCTGGGCTCAGGACCCTCAGTTCTCACAGTTTTATGCCAATCCTCTTTATCTCAATCCGGCGTTGGCAGGGGGAGCACATGCAACACGCCTTACAGCAAACTATAGGCATCAATGGCCTTCTTTGGATGCTAATTATCTTACATATTCTGCAGGAGTAGATACCTATCTGCCCAGGATCAATAGTGGGATTGGTTTAATTATTATGCGGGATCAGCAAGCCTTTGCACGGTATAATTCGATTGATATAGGTGCACAATATGCTTATGAATTGCAGGTGAGTGATTTAATAGCTGTTCGGGCGGGCTTACAGTTTTCCTACGTAAACCGTAGTATTAATTATTTTGGACTCACTTTTGGAGATCAATTTGATGGAAAGGGAGGCTTTACTCTTCCAAGTAATGATGATCTGGCTAATAAAAATCCTGCGGCACTAAACTATCTGAACGTTTCTGCTGGGGGCATGGTATACACCAGTCGGGCGTGGTTAGGATTTTCAGCTAGTAATCTAACACGACCTAATCAAGCTTATACAGAGGCAAATAGTCCTCTTCCTGTGCGATTTACAGTACATGGAGGGTTCAAAATTCCCTTGGATGATAATACCAAGCATGGGCTGGCAGAGGATAAAACAGCCCCGGAACGTAGTATAAGCCCAGTATTCCTTTACAAAGCCCAAGGCAAATACGATCAGTTCGATGTAGGTATGTATCTAACCTATGAACCAGTAGTGTTTGGATTATGGTATAGAGGACTTCCTATTAAACGTTATGAAGTAGGAATTAACAATAATGATGCAATGGTATTTTTAGTTGGATTTAAACAATCAGGATTATCCATTGGATATAGTTATGACCTCACAATTTCCAATCTGGGAACCGCTACTGGTGGTTCACATGAACTATCTCTTTCGTATGAATTTCCACCAGCTGCCCCCAAAAAGCATGTTAAGAGAAGAGTAAAACGATTACCTTGTCCGAAATTTTAATAGCCATATCAAAGCCGCAATAATGTTTATTGCGGCTTTTTTATTTCTAAGTACCCTTCCCATTCCGGATCTACAGTACGTATAGTCAACCTGTATTGCATTTTTTATAGAAAATAGTTTTTCCATGCAACTTTCCATGTAGTATTCTCATCTTATAGGTGATTTGCTACTACAACTATACATAGTTACTCATTATCAACCTGACAACACGCTCTACCTATGAAAACCAGAATCACTCTTCTCACATTCATTTTAAGTTGTATTGTAAATATTTATCTTACCTCCTGTGCACAGGATCGGATTAAAGGCAATGGCCACATTGTGGAAAAAACATTTTCAGTAAGCTCATTTGATGAAATTAAAATTGAAGGTGTATTTACCATACACCTTATCCAAGGAAATGCAGAATCTGTAAAAGTGTCTATTGATGATAACCTACTTCAATATATTACAGTTGAAAACGATAATAATCGCTTAGTGGTGAAATGGAATAAAAACAAAAATCAATCTATCAACAATGTAAAATCGGATCTCTATATCACTTTTAAGAATCTTCAGGAGCTAAATCTTAACCATGTTGGAAAACTCCAGACTACCAACACGTTGAAATTACAGGATCTGATAGTGAATGTAAATAGTGTTGGAGAAACCAACCTTGCGCTGAATGTTCAGTCACTAACTATTCGCCATGATGGGGTAGGCAGTTTAAATCTGACAGGAACAGCAAAAGATGCAACGATTAAATGTTCAGGAGTAGGAAGTCTCAAAGCGTTTGATCTGGTGGTAGATAAACTGGACTTGAACTGTAGTGGTGTAGGTAGTGCAGAAGTAACTGCGGAGAAAGAAATATCCATTAGTGCCAGTGGAGTTGGAGGAGTACGGTATCAGGGAAATGCAAAAACGCTTCAATTGAATGCATCCGGTATTGGCAAAGTAAAAAAAGTATAATCTGGAAATTCTATGAGGATCTCATGCATAAAGATATGATTCCTTGTTTTTTCAGTTAACGTTCTGGTTAAATTTATTACATGTAAATACTTTCAGAATCCGGTGGGTAAACTCTCCGGATTTTTTTATTTAACCATTACTATATTATTGTCAATTAGTTGTATTTTCAAACCCATTTTTAGAATAGTACAATACTCATACTATTGGCTATTTGACAAAAATGTATCTCTTTTGCAGATATATTTCAATGGATACCCTACATCCTGACCACAGACTATCAACCTGTATCGGGCTCCGGTACTCTTGTGCAGAGTCTGGAAAAATAATTTCTTGCACCTTAAAAATTTTATAATTATTACAGTTTTCAGCTGAGTCATTCGACGATGAGCAAATATTACACGACATTAAACGCAGATACCTTAAAGAAAGCCTACGAATTGATGTGTACAACCCAACACATTCAAAACGTATATAAAAAAAATGCGGATCAAATTCCCTATCAGTATAGTTCGTCCCGTGGACACGAGGCAATTCAGATTGCAGTAGCTATGCATTTGAAACCCCATGACTTCCTTTTTCCCTATTATCGGGATGAATCCATGTTATTAACCATGGGGATACAGCCTTATGAATTGATGCTTCAACTTCTCGCCCGTAAAGAAGATCCGTTTTCCGGGGGAAAGATGCCCTATCTCCACCCTATCCTGCAACGTGAGGATATGCCACAAATCCCCATACCGGGAAATTATACAGGATCACATAGCATTCCGGCTACAGGTCTTGCCCAGGGTTTGATGTACCTGCTATCACAAAACCTCCGCATGGATTTTGATCGTCCGGTTGTACTATGCTCTCTGGGAGACGCGGTTATTACAGAAGGAGAAATTAGTGAAGCATTTCATATTGCCATCTTGAAAAAATTACCAATCATTTATCTGGTGCAGGACAACGACTGGGGAGGCACTGTAAAGTCAGATGAAATCCGGGCTGTAGATGCCTATGAGCTGGCAGGTGGCTTTAAAGGTATGAAACGTGTACGTATTAATGGAGCCGACTTTGTGGATGCTTATGATAAAGTTCAGATAGCTATTGACTATGCTCGTCTGGAACGAATGCCGGTATTACTTCATGCCAAATGTCCTTTGCTGGATGATCATATTTCGGGAGTTTCTCATACACTTTACCGAAGTGAAGAAAATTTTGCTTTACATCAGAGAGACGAGCCAATCGAGAGACTCAGACGCTATCTGCTCATTGAAGGAGAAACAGAAGAGAGCATCGACAAAATCGGACAGAACATTGAACAAACTATCAATGATAGTTTTGAATACGCCTCTATATCACAACAACCAGACACAGGTAATATTATGCTGTATCGGTTTGCTCCAACAAAGGTTATTGAAGAAGAAGGGAATCGCAATACAGATGCATCTGAAAAAATCACCATGCGTCAGGCCGCCATACAAGCACTAGATGAGTTACTTACTGAGAATCCGGAAGCAATTTATTCCGGAATGGAAATAGGCAGTCCTTTGGGAGGTATTCATAGAGAAGCAGCTGGACTGGCACAGAAACATGGAAATGAACGAGTTATAAGTATGCCTGCAGCAGAATCCTATCTAATAGGGTCCATTATGGGTTTGGCAGCAGCAGGTTGCAAACCCATAGTCAGCATGCCTTCTACTAAAAGTATTTTTCTGGCAATGAACCAGTTGAACAGACTTTCTGAAGCATTCTACTTATCTAATGGAAAAATTATTGTTTCTTCTGTTATTCGGGTTCCGATTGAATCAGTAGGAATTGAAACATTGCTGTTACAGTTTAAGGGTATAAAAATCGCCTATCCATCCTCTGCAGCAGATATGAAGGGGATTTTAAAATCTGCGTTTGTTGATCCAAATCCAGTTATCCTTCTTGAGCATACAAGCTTATATGATTTGAAAGAAGCAGAAT
This sequence comes from Xanthocytophaga flava, assembly GCF_030068545.1. Taxonomy (NCBI): domain Bacteria; kingdom Pseudomonadati; phylum Bacteroidota; class Cytophagia; order Cytophagales; family Rhodocytophagaceae; genus Xanthocytophaga; species Xanthocytophaga flava. The sequence continues at coordinate 131,455 of NZ_JASJOR010000015.1, forward strand.
CACCTGCCCCTGCTTCCGATTATGTATTACCTCTTGGAAAATCACGCATTGCTCAATATTCTGCGGAAGAATCCAGAAATGAAGGAAATTCACTTGTTGTAATCACCTATGGCCCAGGTGTCCATCGAACTATTGCAGCTTCAGCTAACTATCCTGGATCTGTAGAAGTACTGGATTTACGTACATTAAGTCCTCTTGACTGGGATGCAATTATGTCAGCAGTGAAACGCCATGGGAAAGCAATGATTGTAACAATGGAATCTCAACGAGGTTCTTTTGCTGAAATGCTGGCAGGCCGAATTACTCAACAATGTTTCCGTTTTCTGGATGCACCCGTATTTACCTGTGGAGCAGCTTCTCTTCCTGCTATTCCTGTAAATCAACAGCTAGCAGAGACAGCTATTCCCACAGCAGATAAAATTGCAGAAGTTATTGGCCAGTTATTAAGCTATTAACAAATGATCCAGGTTAGGCTATCTGACCTGGACTATACTTACTTACCATTCTTCTTATGTAAAGAACCAAGCCTTCTTTTAAGACTTATAAATTTATTCTTTTCCCTATTTTTCTTACATTGAAAAATAGCACGATTTGCTCAACTTCCTTGATAGTAAGTACCTCACTACCTCTCATTAATCTATCATCTTTTAATCCCATCGCTCTATTTTTTTTGAGCAATAGTATACAGAATATTGTTGTAACAGATATTCTTTCTTCTATTCACACATAATCTTTTCCTGAAACATTAAGGTAAAAATATGTTATCAGGGTGTACCCTATATATATCTGAATCAGGGAGCTATAAAAATCAGATACTTTTTTTTCTTAATTATTGCATTGTAGTGTATGTCTGTAAGAACTCTTATTTTTTGCAGATAAATTCTGCTTCTTTAACATTCAATAATTTCATTGCATTCTATCTGATCTGTTAAAGTCTCACTTCAAACTGGAGATTCATTGAAAGCGTTTTTTCTCCTTTCAGAAGCTATTTGTATTCGTGCCTGGCGTTTGTGTATAGTCATCATTGTCATTATGGGGATGCCTGTGAATGCACAGTATTCTCTATCTACCCTATCCCTTAAAAAAGGCCAAACACGTTATTTTATCGCTGACCATGTACAGATCCTACTTCCATCTATTAACCTATCTGATACAGCCTTAGATTTAAAAACACTTACTAATCAACGGTTTATCCCTTTTTCGTCTCTCTCAGCTTCTGAGCAGACAGCGTTATCCAGAAGATCTGTTCATTGGATACGTTTTCAGTTATATAATACAGACTCATTGCATACAACCTTTGTACTGAATGTACCAACAGCGCAAACGCTTCTGTATATACCTACATCTGATCAAAAATATACAATAAGCTACCCTCTTACTAAGGAAAATGCATCTATTGGCTTGGAAGATATGCATCGCTTTGAACTTCTTTATAGGGAGAAAACAACATTGTACCTCCGTTTAGAAATTACAAAGCCATCATCCACAAGTCTACTAGTCAGATCCATAAAAAACAGCAAGCTATATCCTGAAATAGAGTATCAGAACCGATATACTATAAGCATGGCACGCCAGGCCCTTTTTTATGGAGCAATGCTGGTAATGCTATTATATAACTTGTTTGTTTACGTTTCTCTCCGGCAATCTACTTATCTTCTCTTTGCATCATTCCTTTTGAGCTTATGTATCTATATCTCTGCCAATAGTGGTTATCTTTATATATTCTGGCTCGAAAATTTCCCCAAACTGGACACGTATCTAAAGTTTTGTTCAGCTCCGGTAACATTGTTTGTCTATATTGCTTTTAGCTGCTCCTATCTTGAAAGGAAATATGCAACATGGCTCCATAAGATTGCGAATGGTTTATTAATTGCGTTTCTTCTTAATATAGGCCTCATCCTGCTAGGATACTGGTATGAAGGAAGAATGATGTCTATAATTCTTACGCTTATAAGCATCCCTTTCCTTATTTATTTGTCAATCAATGCTTTGCACAGAGGTTATTCACCTGCATGGTATTTTCTGACAGCCAATCTCATCTTTCTTATTAGTTGTCTGATCTATGCTGGCCAACAGTTATTGGAGAGCACAATACCTTGGGCATCTTATGGAATCCAGATTGGAGCAGTCCTCCAGGTTTCGATTTTTTCAATGGGTCTGGTAAAGCGTATTGACTGGATACAAAATCAACTCTTATTACAGATAGCAGAAAATCAACGATTAGAGCAAAGTACTATTGATGAGAGAGAACAGTTAATCCTTCAAAAAAATAAAGAACTCGAGGAAAAGATTCTGAAGCGAACCGCTCAGATTACGGAACAGAAAGAAGAAATAGAAGCCCAGAATACTCAGCTTGCACAGGCCAATGAAACCTTGCTGGAATTACAAGGCACCATATCGCTTCAAAACCAACAACTGGCAGAAACCAACTCCCAACTGGAATACATTGTTGAGGAACGAACTAATAAGCTGAAACAAGCTGTTCAGGAGCTGGATACATTTATTTATCGTACCAGTCATGATATTCGGGGACCTCTCGCCCGGTTATTAGGCTTGTGCCTGGTTGCTAATATTGATGTCAAAGACACTACAGCACTTGATTATTTCGAGAAACTATATTACCAGGCTCTACATCTGGATTCTATTTTGACCCGGTTGTCTGTAGCTTATGAGATTAATCAATCGGAAATACATATCATTCCCATTAACTTTAATAAGTTACAGGATGATCTCCTTAACAAAGTAATCTTTGTTGACAATTTTGGACGTGTTGATTTCCAGATTGAAGTCGACAATAACCTCTATTTTGAATCAGATTATAATGTATTGCTCTTTATGCTGAGCCATCTGACAGAAAATGCTATTAAGTTTCAGGATCTGAAGCAAAAAGAGCCCTATGTCAAAATCTGTATTCAAGCAGTGGACCATAAATTGGTCATTCAGATCACAGATAATGGTATAGGCATTCCAGCCAGTGACGTTCCATATATTTTTGATATGTTCAGTAAAGCTGCTGATAAATATCGTAATACCGGAATGGGACTTTTTATGGTTAAACGTGCGGCAGCTAAGCTAAATGGAACTGTTTCACTAGTGGAGTCATCCTCTGGTCTTACCCAATTTCAGGTTGTTATTCCCTGTAAAAATATCCCCATCCCCACTTTGTAATATCTCCATTGTTCTTTTACAAGAAAAAGAACGTATTGTTATTATATTTTTATTTTTTCTTTTTCGCTATCTTCTGTAATCATTTGTTAGTACACTTGCTCTCTAATCAACCCATGTTCAAACCATTCTATGAATTCTTTTGCACACTATTTTAATAGGGACCTAAGCTGGTTAAGTTTTAATTATCGCGTACTGCAAGAAGCAAACAACTCCAAAGTCCCGTTATTTGAAAGAATTCGGTTTCTATCTATTTTCTCTTCTAATCTGGATGAGTTCTTTCGGGTTCGAATGCGTTCTCTGCAGGCGATTACTCAACTATCTGTCAACGAAGAATTATCTTCTACCGTATTTAGTTCAGAAGAAGAGCTACTGAAAGAGGTGCAACATACCATTATCAAACAACAGGAAGAATTTGGTTTACTACTTACGCAGAAGATTCTACCAGAACTGCAACAACAATCCATTCATCTATATTACAAGGAAGACCTTTCAGATATTGATAAGCCATTTATTTCTGAGTATTTCTTTAGCAGGATATTATCTTTCCTTCAACCAGAACAACTTACCCCTGAACACAAAGGTAAGATTCAACTCACTGACAATGTATTGTATTTTATACTAGCGTTCTCGACCTCAGCACAACCTGAAAAGATAAGTTATAGTCTGCTTAATATCCCCCATTCGTCTTTACCCCGTTTCTTTAAGATTACTCACCCAAATGCAGATACACATATCCTTTTTCTTGACGATATTATTCGGGAGTATCTGCCTCAGATTTTCCCAAACCAAACTATTTATGGTTGTTATTGTGTCAAAGTGAATCAAAATGCAGATATAGATATTGCAGATGAATTCTCTGGCGAAATTGACAAACAAATTGCCAAGATGCTGGAAGATCGTCAGGCAAGCTTTCCTACCCGCTTCTTATTTGATGAAAGTATGCCAACATCATTACAACAATTTCTGGCAGATTATTTTGTACTCAATCCTCAGGAGATGATTGCAGGTGGACGATATCATAATCTCAAAGATCTCTCTTCACTTCCTCTTGCAGAACAAGCACATTTGAACTATCCCCCTCAACTCCCATTACATCATAAAGACATAGACTGGAATCAATCAATTTTTACTTCCATCGAGCAGGGTGATCGGCTATTACACTTTCCGTATCAGTCCTATAACTATGTTCTACGATTTTTTAATGAAGCAGCAATAGATCCTACTGTAGAACAGATTATGATTACACTCTACAGAATAGCCTCAGATTCTTTTATTGCCAATGCATTAATTAGTGCTGCCAAAAATGGAAAGAAGGTAACTGTATTTGTAGAATTAAAGGCCAGGTTTGATGAGGCTAATAACCTTAAATGGGCAAAAAAGATGCAGGCTGCAGGAATTCATCTTGTATATAGTATTCCATCCATGAAAGTCCATGCTAAAATAGCGCTTGTTAAACGCAAAGCCTCAGCTATACAGACCCAATGTTATGGATTACTGGCAACCGGAAATTTCAATGAAAGCACAGCCCGTTTTTATACGGATCATGCATTACTTACCTGTCATGAAGGCATAATGTCAGAACTGGATACTTTATTTACCTATTTACAAAGCAGAGAGCAGCCAGTCAATCAATCATTTTCTTTTCAACATCTCTTAGTCGCACCTTTCAATTTACAAAATAAATTTGAAAGCTTGATAGATCAGGAAATTGCCAATCATCAGGCAGGACTACCTGCCCGGATCACAATTAAACTGAATAATCTGCAGGAGCGACATATGATTGATAAGCTGTATGAAGCAAGTAAAGCAGGTGTACCTGTAGATTTGATTGTCAGAGGCATATGTTGTCTTATACCTCAACAAAAGAATATAAGCCCCACTATTACAGTACGTAGAATTGTTGATCGTTACCTGGAACATGCGCGTGTTTTTATTTTTCATAACAATGGTCAGCCTCAAACCTTTCTGGGTTCTGCCGACTGGATGAACCGGAACATACATAGACGAGTTGAGGTATGTTTCCCACTATATAATCCGACACTGCAATCTGAGATTCAACAGATCATTCAATTACAGTTAGCAGACAACCAACAAGCATGTAGTATTGATCAATACATGAAAATGCATCCTATAAGTAATTCACAATTACCTATACAAGCACAACAAGCTATTTACTCTTTTCTGAAAGAAGCTCAGCAACCAGTTCCAGCAGATATAGACTAATCTACATGAGTCATCTCGGATGTTGGATTTGAGTAAAACCCAAGCCTATACTTTTGAAAATAGTGTAGGCTTGAGGTAATTTTTATGAAAGCTCTCTTTCTTCATTTGTTTAAAATCCATAACATATCCCTTCTTATCGCCTTGTCACTTTTTGCTTGCCCAAAAAAGTAACCAAAAAAAGGACACCTCCAGCGATCCTTCCCCCCGCAAGGCCAAAGGCCAACCTCGCGGGAAAAAGATGGCCACCGCACCTACACCACCACTCGCGATTGAAGTAATATATACTCTCTTTGTAGCTTATTTATTCTAATCCACTATTATGGCTTCAAAATCAAATTCTTTTACTCGAAATTTAGAGTAAATCATGTAGTCATTCTTTCTTGTATAAGGAAAGCTGAACATAGAAGGTTGTTCCTTTATCTGCTTCTGTTTCAAACCAGATCTGCCCACCAGCATGTTCTACACCTCGTTTAGCTACAGCCAGTCCAATACCAGAACCAGAAGTTTTGGTACTAAAATGAGGTAAAAAAACTTTTCCCCGAATAGAGTCCGGAATACCTGATCCATTATCTTTTACAGATACCATTACATGTCCATTAGGACAGACAAGAGCTACTTCAATACAAGGCGTACGCCCTTCTGGCACCGACTGTATTCCATTTAATATCAGGTTAGTGAAAATACGTCCCATCAATTGAGCATCTCCTTTCACAACAAAAACGCCTTCCGGAATTGAAATCTCAAAGCAAATTTTCGGATCAGAAATATATAATTCTGTAATCTTTCGTAGAAGAGCAGCTACATCAAACTGTTCGTCTTTGGGTATAGGCATTTTGGCAAAAGCAGAAAAAGATGTTGCTATATCACTGAGCGTATCTACCTGATCCAGCAATGTACCAATGGATTTTTCTGCACGCATCAATGCCTCTGGTTCCTGTCGGGAGAGTGTTCGTTGCAGATGCTGTAAAGTAAGCTTCATGGGTGTCAGAGGATTTTTGATCTCATGTGCTACCTGCTGTGCCATTTCTCTCCATGCAGACTCTTTCTCACTACGACCTAAAGCCTCTTTACTTTCTTCCAGATTGCGTAACATGCGGTTGTATTCATGTACCAGTAATCCTATTTCATCCTCTGACTTCCACTCCAAAGGTTCGTTTTCTTCTTGCAAAGATGTTTTTCCTAACTTCTGTGTGATAAGGTTTAAGGGAACAGTAAGAATACGTGAGGCAAAGTAGGAAAGTAATAAAAATCCAAGGAAGATAAAGGTAAATATATTCAGAATGGTGGCTAACACAGTCCCGATTTGCTGATCCAGTTCTGCTTTGGAATCAAAGAAAGGAATGCTGAGAATCCCTTGCAAGTCTTTACCTGAAGCATCCCGAATAGCCACATAAACAGCATTATACTGCAAGTTGCCCAAAGATTCACTCAATTGCTGACTCAGATAATTTTGTCTGGCAATAGCATGCCATGCCTGACGATTGATATAGGGAGATAACAATTCATCATCATAGATCTGTCGTTGACTAGATAACATAAGTTCTCCATCCCGATCAAAAATACTGACGTCTGATCGGGTATAACGAGCTAGTTCATTGATTTCTGGCTCGTACGTATCTATATTCACTCCTTTTTGCCACAAATCATCCAGCCGGAAGCGAAGCTCTGTTGCGATATTCTGTGCTACATCCAGATAAGACTGTGTCAGATTCTCCCGATAGTTAGCACTTAACAGACTTACTGTAATCACACTTACTGTAATCAGCGGTAAAAAGAATGCCAGGTTCAGGTATATCTGAATACGGGTAGCAAACCCACTTCGGGCATAAGGCGTCTGGAAAAATAAGATGTAGAAAATAACATACACACCCACTATCAGCACCAGGATCAGAAACAGAAAAGAGAAGTTACTGAAGATACTGGCATACTTGTATTTTAAGGCTGAGACTACAACTACTCTTCCATTGTCGTTCTTTACCCCCACATGCTGATAAACATCTGTTACCAAACTACTTTCAAATAATTCTTTACTATGCAGACGTTTGGTATTGAAATACTTTTCATAGTTATACTCTCCTTCATGGTATACCAGATTATCACGATCGTAAATGGCATAGCTATATGTACGAGCAGCAGGAGAAGCAACAAATCGCTTATCCAGTAGCAATCCGGGAAAAACATTGGTTGGAACTACTCTTTTTTGCTGAAGATCCAGTACAATGAATCCAATGATTGCACTTTGCCGGATAATCGTAATCAGACTTACGTACTGTTTGATGACAGAACCACCCATGGAGGGCATAAAATACAAATGGTCGTAGGTTGTCCCATACACATATTTTCCATTCTCCATACGTTGGAAATTCACCACATAATCAGCGTAACTCTGCGGGTAATCATCTCCTTTTAAATTTAAGCCATAGGGATCAAAGACACTGATTTTTACATCGTATCTGTCAAAATAACTTCCCAGGTAGCGTTTGACCTTCTTTATAATGTCATTTTTAGAGATAAACGGTCCAACAAAACGGGATTGTATAAATTCATCTTTGCGAACATCATCAGCTACACCATTCAATAAATATTCTCCCAACGGATCATTTTCAGACAATAATTGATTGGCAAAGTCTCGCTTATCTGTCAATCGCTTATCCAGTTCCATTTCATATATTGCCCAGGCACCTAAAGCAGCACATAAAGCGGCTGTCAGGAAAAAATACAACGAAATCTTGTAAGTCAGTTTTACCAGTAAACGGGACAACTGGAAATAATAACAAATAAGTAAGTACAAACTACCACCTATAAGTATCTCCGGATGCAATTCACCCATAAACCAGGCAACAACATCATAGAGGCTAACAGCAACTGCCAGTGCTAAAAATAATGCATACCAGGATAACCGAAATGGCATCAGGATACGAACAATCAGATAAGAACCTAAAAAGAATAAGATGGTATTTAGTACGAAGGTAACCAGTGCCAGAATTCGTGGATCAGGAAAATGAATACTTTCTGTAATATCCAGGCTAATCTGCGAGTAATGAGATAAAGTCCGAATAAATAAAAAATGAACAGTTAACAAACCAAAACTCACAACCATCAATCCTACAGTCAACATCCATTTAGAACGTTGTGGCAGTTGTAGTATTAATTTACAAGTCTGAGACCGAAAAAAATATCGAATCAGATAAGTAACCAGACCAAGGGCTGTAAAGCAGTTTAATAACAAGTCTCCCAATGAAGGAGTATAACGGGACGAGGCGTAGTACCTGGGATTAAAAAACTCTGTTTCAATCAATGCATTGGGAATAGAATACCGAAGCATCAAAAATCGCAACAATAACAGATAACCAGCTAACAGACCAAAACCTATTTCGTATCGGAAAGGTGATGGATGTAAATGTATTTTTGAGAGAAAGTTTTTAAGCCATACAGCACCCGTTATAAATGCCATCAGAGCTACAGAAAAGAGTATAAAAAATGTTTTTCTCTGAGATTCGGGTACTTGTTCGGGCAATTCGAGAGAAAACAGATATACTGCGTCCGGAGAATAGATATTAGCACCGTTACGGGATAGCTCTGTTCCAAGCTGTACATTGGAATAAGGAATGATCCGGTGGTTGAATCCTTCCTGAAGATAATCGTTTTCTATTTTAAACCGACGTTGCAGAGAAATCAATGAAAATATCTCAATATCATCGTTTACCCACTTAAAGGCTCGCTTGTTCACAAGAAACTTTCCTGTTTTCAAACTCACCAAACGTGTTTTCTGATCACTCGCCAACTGGTTATACTGTGGCACCAGGCGATTATCTGACCAATATACCAGATTACCTTCTTTAAAAATGCAGAATGGATGAGTAGGAGAAACATCAAGAACAGCAGGGCCTGGAAGCTTTTTCCGCATATATTCTTTTTCTATCTCAATCTGCTCCTGCTCAGTTCTGGCAATCTCCCGCCAAACCTGAATACGGAGTGTTTCTACTTTTTGTCGGGCATCATCATGATAATAGGCTTTATAAAACCAACTCAGGCCTACAGCTAGTATGAGAAGCACCAATACTAAACTATAGGTTCGCAGGATATTCCAGAACTTTGTATGCATTCGAAGTATTTTCACAAAAGTAGAGGTTTTACAAAATAAAACAGTATTCACGATCTCTCCGCAGTCTGGCACTCTTACATACTTTTGCACAAACCGCTTGCCAAATTACTCGTCCTTCGCCTTTAAATAGAAAGCTAACTTCTTTTATACAGAAAAGAAGCATGAAATGCATTAACTTTCCACCTCAAATAACATTGACTGTTGCAGAAAAGGAAAAGACAACATGCTATCTGAAAACTTACAGGAGTATTTACCCGATACGAATGAACCACATTTCTATATTCTGGAAGGACACGTACTTACAACGCTTACTTCTACAGTGATTGAAGCACATAGTAGTATACATCCCCCCATTGATACCCGAGGCTTTTTTGATCTTGTCCCAACTTCCATATCGCTAGATTCCGCTTCGTTTTCTCATCCATTAATTGCTCAGGTTACTATTCATCAGCAAACGAATGATATCATTGCGCGTTGTACCTGTAACCACTCAGAGTCTTCATTGTGTGAATCGCAGAGACAAGTACTGTATAATCTAGTGAAGAGAGATGAACTTCGAATCTTCTTTGATGATAAACTACGTCACACCCGAATCCGGCAAATTGCTATAGATTATGGTCTGGAACAAGTAACTAATCTGGATAAATTCTTCGAACTAGAATATACAGGCAGAGATGTTTCTATCAAACCACGCATGAAAGAACTCTTTCCAGTAAATGAAACCAGCCAGGCAAATATATTGGAGCAGTTATTCTCCAATCCAAAATCTATTCTCTCTACTACTACTCATTCGGCAGTTAACGCAAAATACATTGTTGTACTTCGTAAACACAAGTACTATGACCATCTGACTGTAGAATTGCTTAAAACAGGAGTAACCCGTGAGGGTAAAGTAAAAAGTCCTCTGGAAAGTATTAATCCTCTGGATCTGTTATGGACCACCAATCAGACAGATGAGTTACGTTTTTATACAGCTATTGCCAAATTTCAACACAACTACGATTCCAGCAAATCGGAAACAGACATAGAAGGTCTGACAGCACTGATTAAGAATCCATTGGAGTTGGATTTCTTTTACCATGATGCCAATGTATCCAGTCAGATTAATGCCAGTTCTATAGTCCCTATCCAGCTAAAGGTAATGACTTCTGAGATGCGTTTGTCAGTTGATCAGAAGGGAGAGTTTTTTGAAATCACAGGCCAACTTGTATTGGAAGAAAGAGCTTATGCATTAAAGACCCTGCAAATTAAGTATGACTACTTTATTCAAATAGCAGATACACTCTATCTTATTGCTAATCCGGATCTGTTACGACTAATCAGCTTTTTCAAAAAACACCATAATTCTCTGATTGTCCATCAATCCAGATATGAACGTTTTCGAGAGACTATCCTTTCCCGGTTGGAAAACCAGATTCAAATCATTTACTCGTATGTAAAACCGGCGACTCCTCAGCAACTGGCACTACATAATTTCACGAATGCACCTGAATACCTTATCTATCTGTCAGACTGGGAAAATTATGTACTCATTACTCCAGTGATCAGATATGGAGAAGTAGAGGTGCCTGTACTTTCGAAAAAGCAAATCTATTCACTCGATTTGTTGGGTAAGCCGTTTATGGTTGACCGAAACGAGACAATTGAACGCTGGTTTACTGCCATTATATTCCGACAACATCTGGACTTTATGACTCAGGCAGGAAAAGACTTTTTCTTCCTGCCCAAAAAAGACTTCCTCAATGAAGACTGGTTTCTGGATGTATTTGAAGAATGGACCAATCAGAATATTACAATATTTGGCTTCAATGATATAAAGAACAATTCTCTCAATCAGAACAAAGCCAAAATTTCTATCCTTGTAAACAGCGGTATTGACTGGTTTGATACGACAGTCACTATCCGTTATGGAAAAGAGAAGGTTTCACTAAAACATTTGCTTCAGGCAGTTCGTAACAAAAGTAAATTTGTACAGTTGGGAGATGGCACGCAAGGCATTCTTCCTCAGGAATGGATTGAGAAGTTAGCTTCTTATTTCCAGGCAGGTGAGGTTGTGGACGAATCCATTCGAACAGCGAAGGTGAATTTCTCCCTGATAGAAGAACTCTATGATGAGGATATGTTGTCCGCTGATGTGCAAAACCAGCTCAAAACATTACGATCCAGAATAGCTCATTTTGATACTATTGAAACAGTTCCTGTTCCCCATGATTTGCAAGCAACCCTTAGAAGCTATCAGCATCAGGGATTAAACTGGTTACACTTTCTGGATGAATTTGGATTTGGAGGTTGTCTGGCAGATGATATGGGATTGGGAAAGACAATTCAGGTTCTTGCCTTTATCTTATCTCAACGGAATAAAGTAAAGCAAAATACGAACCTGGTAGTAGTCCCGACTTCTCTTATCTTTAACTGGCAGGCAGAAATTGAAAAGTTTGCTCCATCCATTCAGGTATTGACATTGCATGGAGCATATCGTATCACAAATCCCCGGCAGTTTGATGCCTATGAAATTGTTCTCACTACCTATGGGACTCTGTTGTCAGACATTCGTTTTCTGAAACATTATTCATTCAACTATGTGATTCTGGATGAATCCCAAGCCATTAAGAATCCGGATTCGCAACGATATAAGGCAGTACGTATGCTACAATCCCGAAACCGGATTGTACTGACAGGCACTCCTGTTGAAAATAACACCTTTGATCTATATAGCCAGTTGTCTTTTGCCTGCCCTGGATTATTGGGCACACGTCAACGCTTTAAAGATATCTATGCAATCCCTATCGACCGGTTTAAAGACAGTCAGAGAGCACGGGAGTTACAAAAACGAATTCATCCGTTTATATTACGGCGCACTAAAAAGCAAGTAGCCCATGAACTACCTGAAAAGACAGAAATGGTGATCTACTGTGAAATGGGAACTGAACAACGTAATCTGTACAATGCGTATACCGATGAGTTTCGCAATTTCCTTCTGACAAAAGACGAAGGCGACCTTACCAGGGAAACTATGCACATCCTACAGGGGCTAACCAAACTGCGCCAAATTTGCGACTCACCTGCACTGCTTAGTGATGAAGCCTATTATGGAACAGCCTCTGCAAAACTGGACGCATTATTGGAAGAGATTGAGAATAAGTCCCCCTATCATAAGATACTTGTATTCTCGCAATTTGTAACCATGCTCGACTTAATCCGAACAGAATTGCAAAGCAGAAATATTTCTTTTGCCTACCTTACCGGACAAACTCAAAACCGAGCTGAACAGGTAGAGACTTTTCAAACAGAGGACAATGTCCGTGTATTCCTGATCAGCATGAAGGCAGGTGGAATAGGACTAAATCTGACTGAAGCTGACTATGTTTATCTGGTTGACCCCTGGTGGAACCCTGCTGTAGAGAATCAGGCTATTGACAGGTGTTATCGTATCGGACAGAAGAAAAATGTAGTGGCAGTGCGACTGATTTGTCCCAATACCATCGAAGAAAAAATCATGAAATTACAGGAGACGAAAAAGGATCTGGTTGGTGATCTGATTAAAACAGACTCAGATATGCTGAAATCCCTTTCACGTATGGATCTATTGGCCCTGCTTGGTTAATAGATCTGTACTTTCTATTTTTCGGGTCCTGCAGGCAATCACCGTACAAAAGAATATGTATAACGAACTTATCCTAAATAATATAGCTAAACACATCCATCTGGAAGCAGATGAGCAGGCACATTTCATGAGTTTGCTTCAGCCACTGAAACTTAAGAGAAAACAAATTCACTTGTATCGGGGAGAGGTTTGTAAACACTCGACTTTTGTGCTCAGTGGTTGTATGCGTGGCTATACTACGGATTTCAATGGATTTGAACACATTCTTAACTTTGCTCCTCCTGACTGGTGGATAGCAGATATGTATAGCCTTATCAGTGGACAACCAGGGCATATTACTATTGATGCTATTGAAGAAACAGAGGTCCTTTTGTTAAGCAAAGCAGATCAGGAAAAGTTATACATTCAGATACCTCAGTTTGAACGATTCTTTCGAATCATCACAGAAAAATCGCTTGTCAGCTACCAGGAACGGACGCTGGAAAATCTCAGTATGACAGCTCAGGATCGTTACCTACGTTTTTGCAAGCGGTATCCAACCCTGATCAATCATATTCCGCAGAAATATATTGCCTCCTATATTGGAGTTACTCCTGAGTTTTTAAGCAAAATGCGGAATGATTTGTTGAAGCAAAACAAGTAAGGATAGTTATAGTAAATCAGCACATAGATTATACAAAATGCTATTATAAACCACCTTTCAGGTAAGCCCATCCTTGCTCCTGCTTAAGGATTACTTCAACTACACCCGAAGGAACGGTTTGTCCAAAGCTAAGACACTGGTTTTATTCAGTTTCCGGCCATGCAAGGTATTTTCACATAAATATTGTCTTGCTTCAAACTATCTGGTGAATGCAGATGTTCCTTTGCAATTAATCTACTACCTTCCTTTACATGTAGAAGCAAGGTTCCAACCCATATACTAATACGTAGTGCAATGACAAAAATCCCCATGCCGGCCAATACAAAAGACTGGCAGCTCGTTGCATTATTTGTTGCAAGTGTTGCTCCATTGTATAGTAAATGTAATGGCTTTTACTATTAGTGAGGAAGTTTTTCACGAAGTAAACCATATACCCACGTACCAGCAATAGCACTGAGTAATGTTATAATCACAACACCAAAACCTGCCCCAATCTGAGCAAACAATGGCCCGGGACAAGCTCCTGTAATAGCCCAACCCAAACCAAATATCAATCCGCCAAAAATTTGTCCCTTATTAAATGTCTTTGGATGAAATTGTACTTTCTCTCCCTGCAAAGTTTTTATATTTAACCGCTTGATTAGCAGGACAGATAACATACCTGTTACCACTGCTGTACCTATCACCCCATACATATGAAAGGAGTTCAGACGAAACATTTCCTGAATACGGAACCAGGAAACAATCTCTGCTTTCACAAAGACAATTCCGAAGATAGCTCCAACAATAAGATATTTCAGATTAGAGAAAATAGTTTCTTTTTTCACCTGTTCATTAGGCGCTTCACATTCTACAGGATGAGGATTGACATATACTTTTTCTCCTTTCTCAGGAAGAATTACAAACTCATCTGCGTGAGGTATTTTTACTGACTTTTCCATAATTTGCTATACAAAGTTGTAAGAGAGGATCTATTTAGTTTACCCAATTCATGATATATGGCAACAAAAGCTGAGTCATAGCAAAGCCACCCACCATAAAGGAGATGGTCGCTATCAGTGATGGCCATTGTAAATTGGACAGACCCATTATTGCATGTCCGGATGTACAACCTCCTGCGTAGCGTGTTCCAAATCCTACCATAAATCCTCCGATTACAAAAAACACCAGACCCTTCGCTGTCAATAGATTATCAAAACTGAAAATATCTACAGGCATCAGCCCTGAAAAATCTTTCACTCCTAATTGTTGTAAAGTCTCCTGTGTATTCGGGGAAATTACAATGGCATCTGGGTTAGATAAAAAGTAGTTACCTATAAATCCACCAATCAAGATTCCGGCCACAAAAAACAAATTCCAGACTTCTTTTTTCCAGTCATATTTAAAAAAAGGAATGTTTGCTGGTATACACGCCGCACAGATATGTCGCAACGAA
Organism: Xanthocytophaga flava; assembly: GCF_030068545.1. Lineage (NCBI taxonomy): Bacteria > Pseudomonadati > Bacteroidota > Cytophagia > Cytophagales > Rhodocytophagaceae > Xanthocytophaga > Xanthocytophaga flava. Next base: position 146,633 of record NZ_JASJOR010000015.1, read on the forward strand.
GAAGAAATCCCAAAAGACTTATTGCCAATCAGTAGTAAGGCAGGTACAGTGAGTCCAATCAAAAAACCAGCAATGGACCAATGCCAGGGGTGGCGAATCAATTCTAACATACTAAAAACAAAATTTTGGTTAAGTAAGATGTTTATTATTTACTTATGCTTTGCGCTATTCTGATTTGTTATTTCAATGTGGAGGGACACACGTACTCTGTTTTAGATATGTTGGTTTGTGCAATGGCTTTAAATCCCCCCGCTACATCAATAATATTGTCATATCCTCTGGCTTTGAGAATCGAAGCAGCAATCATAGACCGATACCCTCCTGCACAATGAATATAGGTAGGTTCTGTTTTGGAAAATTCACCCATATGCTCACTCAGATACGCCAAAGGCACATTCTCAGCCCCTTCCATATGTTCTGCTTCATACTCACTTTGCTTACGTACATCTTTTACCTGTAAAGTATCGCCTTGTAAGTTACCCTTCTGAAAGCGGGAAGCAAACTCATCAGCAGAGATTGATTCAATCTGATCAATTTCTTTTCCCGCTTGTTTCCATGCCTGTATTCCTCCCTGCAAATAACCCAAGGTATGATCATAGCCTACTCTGGACAAACGGGTAACTACTTCTTCTTCTCTGCCTGTTTCCGTTATCAGCACAATGGGTTGGTTGATGTCAGTGATCAGTGTTCCTACCCAGGGGGCAAAATCGCCGTCAATGCCAATGTTGATCGAATTGGGAATAAAACCGTCTTTAAATACCTGAGGCTTTCGAGTATCAAGAATTAAGGCATGTTGTTCGTTGACTACCAGCTCAAAAGTATCCGCATTCAGCGGAGTCAACCCTCGTGATACCACCTTTTCTACACTTTCATATCCTTGTTTGTTAAGCTGTACATTCTGAGGAAAATAGTAAGGAGGAGGCAAAAGTCCATCGGTTACCTCTTTGATAAACTGTTCTTTGCTAGTGGCTTTCAGGGCATAGTTGATTTGTTTCTGATGTCCCAGCGTATCAGACGTTTCCTTGCTCATATTCTTACCACAGGCACTGCCTGCTCCATGGGCTGGATAGACAATCACTTCATCAGGTAAAGGCATCAGTTTGGTATGCAATGAATCGTGCAGATACCCTGCCAGATCTTCCATTGTCAAACTTGATTTTTGAGCCAGATCGGGACGACCTACATCACCAATAAAAAGCGTATCTCCGGTAAAGATTGCCTGATAGTTGCCTTGTGAATCAATCAACAGAAAACAGCTCGATTCCAGGGTATGTCCAGGAGTGTGCAGTACCCGAATGGTGAGTTCTCCGAGTTGAAACTGCTGATTATCTTGTGCAATGATGGCTTCAAAAGCAGGATTGGCATTGGGTCCATAAATGATAGAGGCTCCGGTTTGTTTGGCTAAGTCCAGGTGACCAGAAACGAAGTCTGCATGAAAGTGGGTTTCAAAAATATATTTGATTGTTGATCCATTCCGTTTAGCTCGTTGCAGATAAGGTTGTACTTCCCGCAAGGGATCAATTACAGCCGCTTCTCCCTTGCTTTCGATGTAGTAGGCCCCCTGAGCTAAACATCCTGTATAGATTTGTTCGATTAGCATATTTTTATATTTATAGTATTCGATGTATTGGATATAAAATTAAGATTTACTATAGACTCTGTCAGTGATATATGTTACACAGAAGCTTTATTTATAAAATTATCTAAAAATCAATTCTTTGGAAAGAATATAAACCCCCATGATCAATACAAACCATCCAAAGGTTCTTTTTAATTTTTCTCCGGCAATGAATCTGGACATATAGGAACCTACAAAGATACCCACTACAGAAAGAGCCGTAAATTCAAACAGAAAGGGCCAGTTAATAGAGATAGCTGCTACGTTACTGGCAAATCCTATCAGAGAGTTAGCAGCAATGATGAGCAATGAAGTTCCTACTGCCATTTTCATAGGAAGATGTGCAAATAACACCAAAGCCGGAATGATCAGAAATCCACCTCCAGCACCTACTATTCCCGTAAGTATACCGATGGCAACACCATATAATCCAATCAATGGATAATTAAAGGACACTTGTATAGATTCTGTTACCATCGCTTTACGGCCCCTGATCATGGATACAGATGCCAGCAACATAACCAAAGCAAACAGCAGCATAATCGTCAGATCCTTAGACACACTAAATCCTGAGATTTCAAATAATACGTCAGGAACCAGAGGCAGAAGATAGTGACGGGTAAGCCAGACAGTTAGAAATGAGGGGACAGCAAAAATCACAGCAGCTCTGTAATCGACCAGAGAACGTCGCATGTAGTTCAACGACCCAATCAGTGATGTAATGCCAACAACAAATAGAGTATAGGAAGTAGAAAGAACAGGATTGATATGAAGCAGGTATACCAGCACAGGAAGCGTAAGTATACTACCTCCTCCCCCAATCAATCCAAGACTGACACCTATTAGTATAGAAGATAAGAAACCAAAAACATCTGTGATTTGCATACTTTTGTACAAAAGAAAGTTAATAGCACAAAAGTAGACTGGCTTAGATTCCGGTTCAGTGATATATGTTACAAAGGCGCTTCTTTTTTACAAAAGTTCTATTCGATTACGAGCCAGCTTTACTTTACCCATCTTTTCCAGCTGTTTAAGTAATCGGGAGATTACTTCTCGGGAAGTAGCAAGTTCGTTCCCAAGCTCTTCATGCGTCACATTAAATACCTGGCAATTGTATTGTTCTGACTTTCTTTTTAGAAGTAGCAATAATCGTTCATCCAATTTATGAAAAGCAATCTGATCAATAGCCACTAATAAATCATCAAAACGCTGCTGATACGTACTAAAAACATATTGTTTCCAGGATCTGTATTTCCCCATCCATTCTTCTATTTTGTCAATAGGGACCAATATTAGCTTGGATTTTTCGTCTACGATAGCGGTAATTTCACTCTGTTTATGATTCAGACAGCATGTTAATGACATAGCACAAGAATCTTTTGCCCCCAGATAATATAACAACGCTTCTCGTCCATCCGCATCTGACCGAAGAATCTTAATTGAACCACTAAGTAAAATAGGAACAGAACGAATATATCCTCCTGCATGCATCAACACTGTACCAGCTTCTACCTCCATAAACTTTCCTACCTGAGATAATTCCTGTAGAAGTTGTGCTTCAAATACTCCTGTAAACTGTTGCTGCATTAACTGTGTTTCTGTAGAAGATAATGACATTTATCTATACGCGGTGGTGTGAGATATTAGATGTTGTTTCTCTGCTTATTTCACTAAAAATAATGGAGATAAATAGTATAACAATAATATCAAAATAAAATTCAGGATGTAGAACAGATCAGAAATCTGATAGATATTTTACGTTTGAAGCTGTTTAAACAAATTTTAAAGAAGCAAAAAGAGTAGATTTTGGAGCGAGACGAGCGTATTTTGAAGGGGCATAGCCAGCGGCTATGGGCCGAAAAATAGGTGAAGGCGCAGCCCAAAAGATGCCTTTGTAGCCTTTACTAATTTGTTTAAACAGCTTCTTTATCAGACTTCTGATAAAACAATGAACGAATTGATATTGGATAAAAATTTATCTGCCTATACTGATGATCAGAAATCCAGTAATTGTTCGCTACTATCAGAAAACGGATGAAGCTTTATTAGTATCAAAGTTCTGATGGTTGCAAATAATTATCAGAACTTTGATAATCACTCTTTTCTATCATTTTTCTGATAGTTACGAATCGAGGTAAATTAGCTTGGGGAGCAGTTTTGGGAACAGTCCACTTCACCTCTACAGTCAGTACCCTATTTATTTCGGATGTGGTAAAAGAAGTAGTGCTTTATCATGCCACTCACCTAATTAGCACATTGTAATAAAGTAACAATCATATCTCCTGATATACAGTTAAGTACAAATACATTACCCATCAAAATCATACCTCTGTAATTTAGCCTTTCCCTTATTACAATATAGACTCTGTAGAATACTTATGTTTGTGTCTCTTCTATAGAGATAGTGTATCCATGTTCTTATTGTAGGACAGTATTGTATGAGATCAATAAAAGCTATGAAAACCGTATTTAGAGCCCTTATTTTACTTGCATGTATTCCAGCATGGATAGCTTGCAGATCTACCAATGGATTAACTTTGAACGTAAATGAACCTGCTCCTATCTGGATGCCTCCTCATTTGAAGAAAGTAGGTATCATTGGTCGTACTCAGCCATCAGAGCAAACCAGAGCCATTGATAAGGTAGATCAGGTCTTGTCTATAGAAGGAGCCAGACTAGATAAGGAAGGGGCGAAAGAAAGCATTCGTGGATTAGCAGCTGATCTGGAGAAAAACAACCGATTTCTTTTAGTGAAGCAATTGGATAAACCTGAACTCACAGGACCAGGCATGGATGTATTTCCTGCTCCTTTAGCATGGGAAACTGTCTCTCAGATATGCCAGGAAAATCAACTGGATGCATTGTTTGTACTGGAGTTTTTTGACACCAACTCCAAGATCAATTATTCTGCTACACCTATCACCTTAAATGGCCCACTGGGAGTAAAAATTCCAGCTGTTGAACATCAGGCGACTATGCTTACTTCCATAAAAACAGGGTGGCGCATCTATGACCCACAAAATAAAGTGATCATTGACCAGCATCCTATGTCAAGGCAAATGACCAGTGTGGGTAAGGGCATTAATCCTGTAGCAGCTGCAACAGCACTGCTGGAGCGAAAAGAAGCTGTGAAACAAACCAGTTACCAGATTGGTCAGGTATATGCCACTAGTTTACTTCCTTACCAAATCCGGGTATGGCGCGAATATTATGTACGGGGTACCGACTCATTTAAAGTAGGCAAACGCAGAGCACAAACTGGTAACTGGGCAGGAGCAGCAGAACTGTGGGAAAGAGAAACTCAACATCCCAAAAACAAAGTAGCAGGCAGAGCCTGTTACAACATGGCGATCAGTAGCGAAATCAATGGCAATCTGGATCAGGCAATAGAATGGGCAGGGAGAGCCTATACAGACTACAAAAACCGTTTAGCGCTACGTTATCTGAATGTACTCAAACAAAGAAAAGCACATGTACAGGAAATAGAACGACGTCAGACCGCTGATAGCCAGCAATAAGAAGATCTATACCTATTCTATCTACACAAAAGCCACCTAAACTTACTAGAAGGTGGCTTTCGCACTTACAAAATATAGTACCAACTAATGCCAGTCATACCCACAAAACCGACATTGTTGTGCCAAGGGAGTTCGTGCCAATGCCCCACATTGGATACAACAATTAAAATGAATTTTGTCCAGATCCTCGTTCAATATTCGCTTGATCCAGTTTTGAATGAAAGTATCATAACCATCTTTCATTAATGCAGTAACCTGCGGTACATTGATTCTCAATGCCTCAATTCTATCTATATAGAGAGATCCTGTTGGCTGATAGGCTTTTAGCCTAGGATCGAGTGAAAAATTACGCCAAGCGGCATTTTCGCTCAGTGTCATCAAGTTGGTATAATTAGTTAACAGATAAGAAACAACCTCTTCTGTAGTCTCAAAGTTTTCATCCATGTTGTTATGTATTCTTATAATCTGAATTGGACAGAGATATTTCTCTCTTTCAAAGCATAATGAAAATCATCCATTGTCTTTTCGGTTATATCTTCATCAAACGTATCTACACATAAAGACCCACAGTAATATCGGAATCTATCTCCACCAATAGTTATTGTTACATAATTGCCAGACTGAAAGAATATCCAGCCAATTCCCTGTATACATAATGATCGATATATCTCTATATTCTCAATCTGATTCAGCTTATAGGTCACAACTTTGGTGAAAGGAAAGTTAGGATTGATAACCAAAAGTTTGTCAGTAGTAAATACAAATGTATTGTTTAGATATCCGCATACTACATACCCTAGTAAGAAATACATACAGAGATAGTGCCAGTACATGTCTATTTTTATTAACAAGAATATCGATAAAGGTAATAGTATAAGAAAGCCTAAAGCCAGATAATTTAAAGTTGATTGAATAGGGCTATAGAATATTTCACATTCTGCAAGTTGATATCCTTCTTTTTGAAGGATCTTATCAACTCTATGATCTTTTAATTTAAAAGAAATACCGTTTAACATGTATGAGTCTTTTGCAAAGAAACAGTACAGTAAATTTATTATTTTGCTAACTCATCTTCTATTTTAATCAATGAAATTTCCACAAACACCGGAAGATATAGAAAATGAAATTCTGATTTCATCAGAAAAAGCCCAAAACTTTGGCGACCTTAGAATAAGACAATTCATCAAAATCTTACTGCTTATAAAAGACCAGGAAATTATTGTAGAAGGAATAATAAGGATCTTTGAAAACACCAATAACTTCTTGGCCCAGGAGTTTGCCGGAAAAGTTTTAGAAGAAATAAACCCAAAAACTCATAAAGACCTCAAAGAAGTATTGACACGTACAACTAAAGAATGGAATGTGAGTGTTGAGCAGCTACCTATCTGGTTACAAATCAATTATGGCTTACCTAAACTACAAGAGGTACTTGAAGAGCATGACGCACTAAAACTTGACCCAAACAAGATTAGGACTATACGATACTGGTTAAATCTAAGACAGACCATTGTTTAAGGACTGTAAGATAGATGAATATTTCTGACACCTCCAGTATTTGAATAACAAAATACTACTCAGTGACTTATGCTAAACATATTTCTATTCTTTATATTATTCTGCATAGTATTACCATCATGTCATACCAGTACAGAACATACTGAATCTCAAAAAGATACAACCCATAAAAAAGAACCAGCAAGGCAAGACTTAACTGCCAAGACACTAAACTCTATTTCCGATTCTGTAAAACCAGTATTTGGGTATCGATTCCATATACAAGGAGATTTCAATGGAGACGGATATAAAGAAGTACTTAAGGAACATTTTATCAATGGAATCACTCATCAGGAGACTAACAAATTTTATCAGGGATTAAAAGACTATGATCAATTGGTTGCTTTAACCATACAAAAGAATCCTGTGTCTTTTTTTACCTGTTCTGATTCACAAATTGATACTTTAGAGATTGCTTCAGGTGGGCAATTGTTGGGAGTTGCTTTTGCCCGAAATGAAGGAGACCTGAATCAGGATGGTACAGATGAACTATCATATGTAGTAAACTGGGCTGATTGGTCTAACATAAATACCTATGTAATTATGACATACCAAAACGGAAAATGGGAAGAACTGTATACTTTTGGTATCTGGGATTGGCAGTTGCCCGATTTACCAGAAGTAAAGAACAACTATGGACTTTTTGGTCTCGTGGATAAAGAAATCGATGATGTATCCCATGATACAACCTATCAGAACGCAGAACGCGATCTCAAAAGCTTTAAAGGATTTATCATCCAAAGAAGAAAGGGTAAAATAAGAATTATACAACGTAATCAGGAAGCAGAACTTGATACAATATGGGTAGATCTAAATAGAACATCAACTAAAGTCGATAATACATCACAGTAGCACTACTGGGGCACACACCTTGAAACTGTTGTGTCTCCTGAATCTCCTTTGGAACCACATTTCTCTCAACCCGGTTATATCCTAGTCTTTCAAAATAACCTTCGGCTGTATTGGTGATCAGATATAATTCTTTTACCCCTTGTTCACTTGCATACTTCTGGGCATGCTGTACTAACTGGTAGCCTATTTTTTTATTTGTGAATGACGAATCTACCACCAGAGAACGAAGTAGTGCATAGGGTCCATATAATTCCAGACCTACGATTCCGGCTATCTGACCACCTTTATCAGGAATCGCTTTAAAGAAATGAGGCAATCCGGATGGAAGATCACTGATTGGAAGATGAGCATCCGTAAGCAACTGAGTTATATTCTCCAAATCGCCTGATTCAATCCGCTTTATTTCTAGTATGCTATCATCTGAAGTATATTCGACTACATGGCTTCTTCGTTCCAGCAACACAGTATCATACCACTGTCCATACAACTGTCCGATTTTTTCCCGATAGCCTACCATACGGAAACCTGCTTTTTCGTGAAGAACAATGCTGGATTTATTGATAGCAAATATGCCAGCCTGAAGTGTCCAGAATCCATGCTGTTCACTTTCTTTAATCAGTTGTTGTACTAGTGCCTTACCAATTCCTTTTCCTCTATAGATAGGACTAATATAAATACTTACTTCTGCAACACCTGCATATACATCTCGTGTTGACACAGCTGAAAGCATTGCCCATCCAACCACTTTATTATCCCACTCAGCTACTAATCTGCATACAGGTAAAAACTTCTTATCAAGGGTTTCTACATCAGGTGCGTGTATTTCAAAAGTTGCTATATGTGTATCAATGCCTTGTTGGTAGATTTCCCTAACAACAGGCAAATCTTCAGATACGAGAGTTCGGATGGAAAATGTCATGGGAATATGTAGTTAACAGGATGTGAACAAACTACGTCTGACTGCCTGTTTTATAGGCAACCAGACGTAAGACACTTAACAACAACCAGAGCCAGGTTCACAACAAGGCACGGGCTTCTCTCCGTATACAGTAATGCTAAAGATTCCTTTTTGCCCGGTTGTATAGGCCTCCAATTCAGAAGAAGACAAGTATTGCTGCAATATTTCGACAGGAATATTTATCCGTCTTTGTTTTTGAATCTGTACGTTTTTAAATCCGACAATCTCAATCAATTGCATGTAATCTTCTTTTTGAATTGCACCAGACACACACCCAGCATACATTTCGGCATCCTTCTGTAGACCCTCAGGCAGGTTCCCTTCCAGTACAATGTCTGATACAGAGAAATGACCACCTGGTTTGAGTATTCTCAGTGTCTCCGCAAATGCCTTTAACTTATTGGGAACCAGATTTAATACACAGTTGCTCACCACTACATCTGCTACATTTGCCGATAGAGGCATCTTTTCAATATCACCCTGACGAAATTCCACATTATTGAAGCCTAGCTTTTCAGCATTTTCACGCGCTTTTTCTATCATACGTTCTGTAAAGTCAATCCCTAGCACTTTACCTTTTTCTCCTACAAGAGAACGGGCTACAAAAGCATCGTTTCCAGCTCCACTTCCTAAATCAACAACGGTATCTCCTTCTTTAATATGGGCATATTCAGTAGGTAATCCACACCCTAATCCTAAATCAGCATCAGCCACATATCCTTCCAGTTGCTGGTAGTTCTCAGCCATGATAGCGCTATCGATGGTAGAACATCCGCATCCCACTCCACAACAGGAAGTCTCATTGGCTTCTTTTGACTGATCTGCTATCTGGGTATATTTATCCCGAACCAATTGTTTTAACACTTCTGATGTAGAAGTACTGCTGCCATTGTTAATCAAAGTTTCCATACACATAATTAGATTAGATGAACGATACTAAAATTGATATAATGAATGCTTAATCAGTAAAATCACATTCATGACGGGGTCATCTTCCAAAAGATGCAAACTTTGAGAAATATTTTTTACAATTATTCAGATACCTTCACCAGACTAAAGGCAAAGAAGATTTCCCGTCCTATCTGACGTGTTCGTTCCTCGTACTTAGTCTCTTCAAGAGGTGTATCATCAAAAGCCTTGGGATCATCAAATGGCAGGGAGATACGGGTAGCTTCTGGAATATAGGGACAATTTTCATCAGCATGCGTACAGGTCATTACCGCTCCAAAGTGTCTGACAGGATTACCTCCCTGGTCATAGATCTTTGAAAATGCCTTTATAGGCGTTTGATCTGCTGCAAACCGAACCAGATATACAGGATTATCGGTATCATCCTCTGCTTCTACCTGAAAACCAGCTTTTTTTATAGCTTTCACAGCTCTTGGATTAAATGCAGTAGCTTCTGTCCCTCCAGAATATGTGCTTACATTTAGAACGGCATAATAACAAGCTGCTGTCTGTGCCCATATCTGTGAAAGGTGGCTTCTGCGGGAGTTATGTGTGCAGATAAAGGTGAGTGCCACTTCTTTCCGCTGATTTATACAAGACTGAATGTAATATGTCAGATGTAAGAGCAATCCTTTACGTTTAGCAGGAATCTGGTCGAACTCCTGCACTAGCTCATTGACATATAGTTGAAGAGAAGTAAATAATTTAGTCATAGGTACAAAAACTAAAAATCCCGAATCTCTGCTTCTACAGAAATTCGGGATTGTATGTGTGTATATAATTAAATAGTAACAACTACAGGCGTTTCAAGCGCAATCAGAAAACGTTCAGCTTCCAGAGCCGCCATACACCCTGTTCCGGCAGCAGTGATAGCCTGACGGAATTGACGATCCTGTACATCTCCACAGGCAAAAACTCCTGGTATATTTGTCTTGGTAGATCCAGGTTTAGTAACCAGATAATCGGCTTCGTCCATATCTAATTGCCCCTTAAACAAAGAGGTATTAGGTTGATGACCAATAGCCACAAAAAATCCATCTACAGGTATTTCACTATATTCACCTGTCTGATTGTTTTTTACTTTTACACCTGTTACTACATTATCACCTAAAATCTCTTCTGTTTCTGTATTCCAGTGCACTTCAATATTGGCAGTAGCCTTCACGCGTTCCTGCATAATTTTGGATGCCCGCATAGTTTCTTTACGAACCAGCATATGCACCTTCGTACATAACTTTGCCAGATACAAGGCTTCTTCACAGGCAGTATCTCCAGCTCCTACAATTGCCACTTCTTTGCCTCTGTAAAAGAAACCATCACATACAGCACAGGCAGAAACTCCAAAACCATTCAGCTTTTGCTCAGAAGGTAAACCCAGCCATTTGGCAGTTGCTCCAGTAGCAATAATTACTGTATCAGCTGTTATGTCTGTTGTATCATCAATAGTTAAGCGATGAGGTGTTGAACTAAAATCTACTTTTGTGACCACACCATAGCGAATGTCTGTCCCAAAGCGTTCGGCTTGTTTACGAAATAGCTCCATCATCTCCGGACCTTCAATACCATCCGGAAACCCAGGAAAGTTTTCTACATCATTAGTAGTAGTTAGTTGTCCACCTGGTTGTAAACCTACATACATGACAGGTTTGAGATTAGCTCTTGCAGCATAAATAGCAGCCGTATATCCAGCAGGACCAGCCCCGATAATTATAGTTTGAATATGTTCCATTTTCTTAAAAGATAAGGATACTTAGTATATATATTATATTGGTATGAATCAAATACAGGTCTTGGCAGTACATTTTCTTTCTTCCAGAAAACATTGCAATGTCTCACAATCTGGTTTTACTTCAAAGAAATCAATCTGACCTAAATTGTCTATTTTCAGGTAAAAACATTCGTACAATAATTCTTTCATCAGAACTCTTGATCGTTGAATGCGTGACTTAATAGCGGGCAAACCCATTCCCAGTTTTACAGCGATTTCCTTTTGAGGAGTACCTTCCAGATCCATTGCCAGTGGAATACGATACATCTCAGGCAAACATGAAAGAAGTGGTTCCACATATTCGGACATGTCACCATACGTATTTATATCGGAATTACTCACTGGAACAGCAACCGTTTCCAGATCAAGATACTTTCTATTATTTCGATAATAGTCAGTAATGGTATTTTGAGCTATCTGAAAAATCCATGAACGGAGATTCTGGATACCTGCTTTTTCACAGGAAAATTCGTGCCGTTGGCAATACGTATAGATTTTATAGAAGATATCTTGTAAAAGATCTTTGGCATCATCATGACAAGCCACCCGCTTACGCACAAAATTTGTCAGCAGTTGGTTGTAGTCTTTCCAAAACTTAGGAGTATCATAGGGTCCGTACATACCTAATCCTATTTATATTGTAATATTACGATAAAACAGAATCAAAAAAAGCCCCATAACTGGGGAACACTAAAATTCTTAGGAACAACACTTCTGATTAACAGATAAAGCAGTAAACAAATCATCGACTAGATGCTTCACTTGACTCCAGGTCTCCTGATTAATACAATAACAGATACTTGTTCCTTCGATTTCACCCTTGACAAGTCCTACACTTTTCAATTCTTTCAAATGTTGCGATACGGTAGGTTGAGCAAGCGGTAGTTCTTCCACAATGTCCCCACAGATACAAGTATCTTTTTCGATAAGAACCTGTAAGATTGCTATACGTGCAGGATGAGCCAAGGCTTTAAAGATTGCGGCCAGTTGATTCTGTTCTTGCGTAAAAAATTCTGTTTTAGTAAGTCCCATAACAACAAAGTTCAAACAAAGTCAATTGCTTCATTGCAATATTACGATTAATATATTTAGAGAACAAGACAATAAACAAAAAAGATCCTTTATTTATTGACTAGTAGGTAAATCTGCTAACAAAATCAAGAATTGAGATCATCAATACTCCAGATCAACAATTTTCTCACTTTCCTGTTGTATCAGGAACTTGTTATCACTAGATAGGATGGTTAAATGTAAGGAACACTTTTTTATAGAGATATCAACCTGTGATAGATACAGACTTTATGTAGATAGTATAAAGATAGCTCGTTAACCTAAAGGCAACATCTATATTATAACTTATTTCTATGTTTTTTATATAGACAAGCTTTTTATACTATATTTCAATTGATTAAGAAAGAACAACGTAAACTAAAGAATTAATACTATTAAAGCTAATGAGCAGATGAGTATAAACATTGGAAAAAGATTTTTGATTGTAGATGATGATAGTGATGACAGAGAACTATTCAGAGAAGCATTAACAGCTGTAGAAGCAGAAGTTGTACTTTATAGTGCAGCCAATGGACAAACTGCGATAGAGAAGCTAGCATCTCAGGCAATAGATCAGCCTGACATTATCTTTCTTGATCTGAATATGCCAGTAATGAATGGATGGGACTGTCTAAATCAATTAAAATCCCTTCAGGAATATAAAAATATACCTGTCATCATTCATACCACATCATCTCATACTCAGGATAAAAAACTTGCTAAGGAACGAGGTGCAATTTGCCTGTTTACCAAACCGGACGATTTCAAACGTCTAAAGGCAATACTGGAAATAGTTGTTGAAAAGATGAATAAAAAAGCTGTGGATTCTATTTGCGAAGCAGTATACAAATATTTACAGTTGATTTGAGAAAGAGATAACTATATCTATTACAATTACAATCACAGCTTCCTTTTGAAACCAATCTGTTGCTTTAATAAAATCTTACAGAAAATGGTTACAAAAGTATACGTTATCATTACCGTTTTTCTTTTGATTTATGGATACACCTCTCCCTTCTAATACACTAACCAATACACCTGAATTTTTGTCAGGAGGAGGTGAACTGGGGCAACTTATCAGGACATATGATTGGTCAAAGACCTCGCTTGGTCCTGTAGACACATGGCCACAAAGTCTGCGTACCTGTATACGGATTATGCTAACATCTCGCCAACCGATCTGGATTGGCTGGGGTAAAGAACTAATCAAATTTTATAACGACCCTTATAAAGCCATTGTAGGCGGCAAGCATCCCTGGGCATTAGGTTCTCCCGCATCTGTTGTCTGGAAAGATATCTGGCGGGATATTGAGCCTATGCTCAAACAAGTAATGGAAAAAGACGAAGGGACCTATGTAGAATCTCAATTACTTATCATGGTTCGTAATGGGTATCCGGAAGAAACCTATTACACATTTTCCTATACTCCCATTCCCGGAGATGATGGAGGAACAGCGGGAATGATTTGTGCCAATACGGATGATACAGACAGAATCATTAGTGAACGTCAACTTAAAACTCTAACTCAACTGAGTTCAGGACTCACAGATGCCAAATCAAACAGAGAAGTTATTGGTGAGACGATATCTACTCTTAATAAGAACAAACATGACTTCCCTTTTGCTGTCTTCTATATGCTGACAGATAATAAGGCTACCTTTGCTTCGTCTACAGATTTGGGAGATTCTCTACAGATAGTACCCAAAGAAATAGATCTAAGTCTTTCATCCCCGATCGCCGATCTTTTATAGGAGGCTTCCTCAAGTCGTAAGATACAAACTTTGGAAAAGCTGCAGGACACAATAGGAATAATGCCAACCGGAGCATGGGAAATTTCTTCTGATAAGGCAATTATTCTACCTATTGTACAGCCTGGTGCCAAAGATCCTTATGGATTTCTGGTAATAGGTTGTAATCCCTATAGGCTGTTAGATGAAAAATATAGTGGATTTTTCTCCCTTGTGACAGATCAGATTGCGACAAGCTTTAGTAATGTGCATATGTTGGAAGAAGAAAGGAAAAGAGCAGAAGCATTAGCAGAAATAGACCGTGCCAAAACTACATTCTTTTCGAATATCAGTCATGAGTTTCGCACTCCTCTTACCCTGCTGTTAGGTCCTATCGAGGATGCACTCAATGACGAACAAACCAATGCACGGAATAAGTCCCGTATGGAAGTAGCTTACCGGAATGTCTTAAGGATGCAAAAGCTTGTCAATACATTACTGGAATTCTCCAGAATTGAAGCAGGTCGTGTAGAAGGCAAATTTACCAAAGTAGATCTTGTGGCTCTTACTACTGACCTGGCAAGTACGTTTCGTTCAGCTATAGAAAAAGCAGGAATGGAATTAAAGATTACCCATAATTCTATTACGGATGAAGTGTATGTTGATATAGATATGTGGGAAAAGATTATTCTGAACCTGGTATCCAATGCATTCAAATATAGTCACAAGGGAACTATCAGCCTTCATACTGCACAAAGTGGCAATACTATTCATGTGACAGTTACAGATACAGGGATTGGTATACCGGAGGAAGAACTGGAAAAAATCTTTAGCCGCTTTCATCGGATTGAGAATATTGAAGGGCGAAGTCAGGAAGGCACGGGTATTGGCTTGGCGATGGTACAGGAACTGGTTAAAATACATAAAGGCTCCATTTCTGTAAAAAGTACTCTTGGTGCTGGCTCTGCATTTACAATTGTCTTTCCAACCGGAAAAGATCATTTGCCTGAAGATAAAATAACCCAAAGTGTTACCTATGAGCTTGCATCTCTACAAACAGAAGCATTTGTTCAGGAAGCCTTAAAATGGTTGCCTCAATCAGAATCTTCTTCAGAACAGATTACCAATCAATCTACATGGCATACAGAGTCAGAATCTACACATACAACTGAAACCTATAAAAACCGGATTTTGCTTGCTGATGATAATGCGGATATGCGGGATTATGTACAACGCTTGTTATCAGACCATTTTACAGTCATCACCGCTACTAATGGTGAAGATGCATTAGATAAAATGCTTCAGTTTAGGCCAGAACTTCTTATCTCAGATATCATGATGCCTAAAATGGATGGCTTCGAACTACTAAAAAATGTACGAAACCATCCGGATATAACAAATACACCTGTTATCTTCTTATCTGCCCGGGCAGGGGAGGAAGCCAAAGTAGAAGGGTTAAATGCTGGGGCAGATGACTATCTGGTAAAACCATTTTCAGCCAAAGAATTACTTGTCCGGGTTAGTAACCATATTCGTATTAATCAGATACGTCGTGCAACAGAACAACAATTTTATCTGCTATTCAGGCAAACACCAGCTATCATTAATGTACTCAAAGGACCAGAGCATCGGTATGAATTCTTCCATCCCAAAAACAAAGAACTTTTCGGTGATAAAGATTTTACCGGACTCACCATCAAAGAAGCCTTACCAGATCTTGAACAAGAAGTATTTGATTTGCTGGATGAGGTCTATCGTACAGGCAAGACGGTTAATCAACAGGAAACGCCTTTGACAATACTAAATGAACAAGGAGAATCTTCCAAGAAATACCTGAACGTTGTTTATCAGCCTTGGTATGATCTCAAGGGGGAGATACAAGGGATCCTGAACTTTGCGATGGATATCACCGAAACAGTTCAGAACCGCAAAAAGATAGAAGAAAGTGAACAATCGCTGAATGAACTTGCCAATGCTATGCCTCAGTTGGTATGGGTATCCACTCCTGAGGGGGAAATTCAGTATTTTAATAACCGGATTTCAGAATTTGCAGGAGCACATAGACTGGAAAATGGCAATTGGTTATGGCAGGATTTAATTCATCCTGATGATCAACCCGAAACCAATCGTCTGTGGCAGGAAGCTGTTACACATCAAACAACTTTCCAATATGAACATCGCTTTCAGATGCATAATGGTAGTTATCGCTGGCATTTAAGCCGTGGTATCCCTCAGAAAGATGAACAAGGTACTATAACGAAATGGTTTGGTACAACTACTGATATTCATGTTTCACGCGAATATGCAACCATATTGGAAACTGAAGTGAAAAAACGTACGCTGGAGTTACAGGAATTGAATCTATCGCTCAGAAAATCGAATGAGGATCTGCAACAGTTTGCTCATGTTGCCAGTCATGATCTGAAGGAGCCCGTAAGAAAGATAAAAACATTTAGTGGCAGATTACAGGATGAATATAGTGACTCTCTTCCAGAACAGGGAAAAATCTTTCTTGAAAAAATACGGAATGCCACAAACCGAATGACATCGATGGTAGATGGAGTATTGGCCTATTCCAAATTAAATGCAAGTGAACAACACTCAGAACCTATTGATCTGAATGAAGTATGCAGACATATTAAGACAGACCTTGAACTGTTAATTCAACAGAAAAATGCCATTATTACCTGGCAATCCTTACCTGTTATTGAAGGAGCTGCCGTCTTGATTTATCAGTTGTTTTACAATCTTATTAATAATGCTCTTAAATTTTCCAGCCCTGACAGGCAACCTGTTATTTCCATTTCCAGTTTAATCGAGAAAGACAATAGTATCGATTTTGCCAATATCCAGATTTCAGACAACGGAATTGGATTTAACCAGGAGAATGCAGAGGATATATTTAACACCTTTACCAGGTTACACTCCAAAGACATGTATGAAGGTACCGGACTTGGTCTGGCACTTTGTAAAAAAATAGTAGAAAGGCATCATGGCCATATCTATGCTTCATCCGATAACGAAACAGGAGCTACCTTCATAGTATGTCTACCTCTGAAACAAAATGAAGAAAGTATTTAATGAAAACATTATGACCAAAAGCTTTTTTTTACTAGATGACGATGCGGATGATAGGGAGTTGTTTGTAGAAGCATTATCATTAGCAGATCCAACAGCAATATGTTATACTGCTTCCAAAGCAGAAGAAGCACTCAAAAGACTAAAATCAGATAATATATCTGTTCCTGATTTTATTTTTTTAGATATCAACTTACCAGATCTGAGTGGCTGGGAATGTTTGATTCAGTTAAAAAGTATGGCAAAGTATAAACAGGTTCCTGTTATAATGTATTCAACCTCTTCTCACGAAAAAGATGTAAAAATTGCTCAGGATCTTGGAGCGTTTTATTTTTTGACAAAACCGGATGATTTCAGACATCTGCAGAACTTTCTAACCATTATAGTCCAAACGCCACTTTCCACCTTGAAAGAAGCACTTCAAACCGAATCCAGACGCATCAGCCAGGATACAAATTAATCTTGTGCAAGGCTTGAGTATAATTTTCCCTACTCACTGATTATCAAATCTTAACCACTAGCAAGGCATTACTTTTGTTCAGGATTATAGTAAACAATATAACAACTATAATCTTATGCCTGTTATCGGTGCACTATTAAAAAAACTGATTGAGTTTAGCGACACATTTGTCAATGAAGGCAGCCCTGCTGAAGCACAGGAAAAAGTTTTACGTGCATTACTGGAAAAAGCCAAGGATACCGCATTTGGTCAGCATTATCAATTTGAGGGAATATTAGCAAGCCCATCTGTGAAAGAAGCATTTGCAGCAACAGTACCCTTCCACAACTATGATAAAATGCATAGTGAATGGTGGCATCAGGTATTGGCTGGAGAAACTGACATTACCTGGCCAGGAAAGCCTCATTACTTTGCATTAAGTTCGGGTACAACCAGTCATAGTAAGCATATTCCTGTAACAGATGAGATGCTGGCCTCCATCCGAACCTCTGCAATCAGACAAATAATGAGTTTATCAGAATTTAACCTTCCACCTTCTTTTTTTGAGAAACAGATTATGATGCTTGGCTCAAGCACACATCTTAAAGAGAAAGAAGATCACAAAGAAGGCGAGATTAGTGGTATCAGTGCCAGCAATATCCCTTTCTGGTTTAGGAGTTATTACAAGCCTGGTATTGAAATATCCAGTATTGATGACTGGGATACCCGGATCGAACAGATTGCTCAACATGCAAAGGAGTGGGATATTGGTAGTCTATCAGGGATTCCGGCCTGGATAGAACTGATGCTTAAGCGTGTTATTGAATACCATAAAGTAGATACTATTCATGATATATGGCCTAACCTGATGGTATATGCCTCCGGTGGAGTGGCTTTAGGTCCATATAAAAGTAGTCTGGATAAACTATTTGGCCGCCCGATGATTTATACAGATACCTATTTGGCATCAGAAGGGTTCCTGGCTTTTCAGCATCGTCCAGATACAGAAAGTATGCGTCCTGTTTTTGACAATGGCATCTATTTTGAGTTTGTGCCTTTTGAAGAAAATATCATTCAGGAAGATGGAGGTCTAGACCCGTCTGCTAAAGCCATCTCTATTGAAGAAGTTCAGGAAGGAATAGACTATGTGCTACTCATATCGACAGTAGCAGGAGCATGGCGTTACATGATTGGAGATACAGTACGGTTTACGGATAAAAGTCGCTATGAATTTATTATTAGTGGAAGAACGAAATTTTTCCTCAATGCTGTTGGTTGCCAGCTGTCTGTTAATCAGATGGAACAAGGGATTCAGGAGCTGAATCAACATTTTTCCATGGATATTACAGAATTTACTGTAGCAGAAGTACGCAGAGATGGACAATTTATTCACCAATGGTATGTTGGAGCCAATACAGTTATAGACAATGAACAGATAGCAGCTCATTTGGATCATACATTGTGCGAAATCAATAAAAACTATGCAGTAGCTCGTAGTCGTGCATTGAAAGATGTGAAGGTCACTGTTATTCCTACACAGCTATTTCATGACTGGAATGCAGCGACCAAAAAGCTGGGAGGGCAGACAAAAGTGCCTAGAGTAATGAAGGAACAGCAATTCAATGAGTGGGAAGAGTTTGTAAAATCTCACTCAGAAGAAGTAACTAATGCCATGACATCATCCGGTGACAGATAAAGTCGCCGGATTTTGTTCTTATACCATGCTGGCAGTTCGGCATGGTCCAGAACAAAGTTTTTGGTAGCCAGAATATAATCTAGTAGTCCCCTCTTTACGGCATAGGTGTCGGCAACCCGTTCGGCTTTACGAATGTACTTTTTAGAGAATACATATCCAGCACCAAATCGGGCCATTCCCAGTCGACCCCGATACAAGTAGTCCATTACATGTCCAAGTTCATGTCCGATCCAGCCAATCAAAACGTCTTTAGGCAAGTCTTCGATCTTCATATGGGTTTTGCTCAGATGAAAATATCGACTTATACGAATAATATAATGACGACGATGTTTTTTTCTGAATAGTGTTCGTGCTTTAGGCTGTGCCTGCATGATTGACGAACGGATATTCTCCACATAAACAAAGTCAATCTGAGTATCTTTTAACTCCGGGAAATAGGATAGTGCTATTAAAATTTCTTCTCGTAACTCCTCAGGGATTAGCTTTTTGTGAGCCAGAGACTCCCAATCTACAGACTGAGATAAGTGTTTAGTAGGTTCCAGCATACTCCATCAAATAAAAATCTAAACATCAGATCGCTTAAAGATACATAACAAATCCGATACCTGCTGTTTATTTATCAGCGAAGATATGTATCTACCATTTTTTGAACGTCCTAAAGCGTACAGGAAGTGTTCGGTTTTGATACACATAACCTAAGGTATTGTTACTTCGATAGCTCTTAGTATCATTACACCCTATTTTTACCATTCTGGCAAGAGATTTGTGTTTGCGACATTTAACAACTTGCTGTATTTCTTTCAGTAATTCAGACAAGTTTTTTATGAACAGACATCCAAACCTATCTTCTATCTATGTTAAAGAACTACTTTATTCTTTCCTTACGTAATCTTGTTCGTAACAGAATATATAGCCTCATTAATATTGCAGGACTTACGATTGGTCTGGCAGCAGCTATGCTGATCTTATTATATACCAAAGATGAAGTCAGTTATGACCGCTTTCATGCTCACCAGGATCGTTTATATCGGATAGTCAGTGATAATGTAACACCTAATGGCGATGTAGAAGGGAAAAGTACGATTACCGGCTATCTACAGGGTCCAAAGTTTCAATCAACTATTCCTGAAGTACTATCCTTTGTACGATATCATTCTACCCAACTCGATGTCAAACAAGGAACAGAAGTCAAGTCACAGGAAATCTATCTTACGGATAGCAGTTTTTTCAAGGTCTTTTCCTTTCCATTACTCAAAGGGAATCCCAAAACGGCACTGCAACACCCTAAGTCAATAGTATTGACAGAAGAAATGGCGCTTAAGCAATTTGGAACCACTGATGCTCTGGGTAAAGTGATGCTGATTAAAGACAAGGAAACCTTTGAACCCTATACAGTTACCGGCATTGCTCAAAAGAGTCCCCAAAACTCGTCTATTAAGTTTGATATCCTGATGCCTATAGTGGTAACTGAAGAGGAAATACAGAATAAAGAAAACTGGTTTAATATGTTTCTGAATACGTTTGTTCTGGTAGCACCCGGAACAAACACTTCTACTCTTGAAGCCAAAATGAATAGAATATACTTAGGAGATGCAAAAGATGCAATCCAGAGTATGCATGAAAAATACAACTTCAAAAATACTACCTACTACAGACTTCAACCCTTCACTGATATGCACCTCAGTAAGGAACTACCAGTAGTAAATGGGTTGCAGAATGCTAGTAATCCCATGTTTTCCTACATTCTGTCTGGTATTGCCTTATTTATCTTACTCATTGCCTGTATTAACTTTGTGAATCTGACGCTGGCTCGATCACTCAAACGAGCTAAAGAAATTGGAGTACGTAAAGTGGTAGGCAGCGGCAGAAAACAACTGATTATGCAGTTTATGGGGGAATCGTTTGTCTTGTGTTCCATTGCGTTTGGATTAGCGATAGGATTGGTAGAAATTATTCTTCCTACATTTAATCAGCTAGCCGATAAGGAATTAGCCTTATCCTATCTAGTAGATGTAAAACTGATAGCTACCTACATTCTCCTGTTTTTACTTACAGGAGCACTGGCAGGCTTCTACCCTGCTTTGGTGTTGTCCAGTTACAATCCAGTGCAAACCTTATACAATCGGTTTCAGATCTCAGGAAAGAATTATCTGCAAAAGTCGCTTGTAGTACTACAGTTTTCTCTTGCTTCTTTTCTGATCATTGCTACTCTCACAATATTTGACCAATTTTCCTATCTGACTCATAAAGATCTTGGCTACGATGATCACAATCTGATTACTATTCCTAAAAGCAATTTGACTCGTACAGAAGGCAAATTGTTAAAAGAACAGCTCTTACTTAACCCTGCAATTGAAGATGTTGCCTTAAAAAACAGAGGTAGTTGGGGTACTAGTGCCAGAATCAATAAAGATCAAGACATTCAGTTTTCCTATGAGACGGTAGATGCGACCTATTTACCATTATTACACATCCCTGTTAGTAAGGGACGTAACTTCTCAGGAGAGCTACCTACAGATTCTACAAAGTCTGTGTTAGTCAATGAAAGTTTTGTAAAAGAGGCTGGCTGGAAAAATCCTATTGGCCAGGAAGTCAATTTTTGGTATAACGACAATGAGAGATATACAGTAGTAGGCGTTGTGAAAGATCATCACTTTAGCGCTCTAAATGAAAAAATCCGGCCTCAACTATTCACGATGAAGCCCAAGAATCAATATGGTATGGCATTTATTAAAATCCGACCACATACAGAAACTGCCAGTCTTCAGCATATTGAGAAAGTATTTAAAAAGCTATTTCCCATTAACCCTTATATATATACATTCAGGGAACAGGAGAACCTTAAAAACTATGAATCGGAAGCAAAGTGGAAACAAATTATGTTATTTGGAGCTATTCTCACTATATTTATTTCCTGTATAGGATTGTTTGGCTTAGCTACTCTATCTGCAGAAAAACGCACAAAAGAGATTGGCATTCGTAAGGTATTAGGTGCCAGTGTATCCAGTATCGTTCAATTACTTTCCATAGATTTTATAAAACTGGTGGGAATTTCCTTTGTATTCGCCTTTCCAGTAGCTTGGTTCGCTGCAAACAAATGGCTTGAAAACTATCCTTATCGAACAGATATTGGATGGTCAATCTTTTTACTCACAGCAGTTCTGGCAATGACAATTGCACTCCTAACAGTAAGTTACCAGGCTATCAAAAGTGCATTAGCTAATCCGGTAAAATCACTACGTACAGAATAAAAATCCGAGTTGGTCAGAGATATAAGGACATCTTACAGTTTAGGATGTCCTTATACTTTTTATACACATTTGTACTTTCTAAACCATAGAAAAAATCAAAGTAGTTTACCCGACACTACCATTTATCCAGTCCCAGGAGTTTACGGCCTAAAGGAGATAATTCTGCAGTGTTGTATCTGGTTTGTTCCCAACCTCTCGGATCGCCAGGAAAGGCAAATCCTTCAGGAGCTTTTCGTTCTCTCCAGGAAGAAATACGCCATTGACGTAAAGCTTCATTCTCCTCTTCAGCGGGCATCATGGAAATATACTGTGCCATACGTACTTTATTTCCACTTGTATTAGCCCGGATGCCATGTGGCTGCGTACTGTTGAAAATCAGCAAATCACCTGCTTCCATAGGAACCTTTACAATGTCAAAACCTGTTACATCCGGCTTAAAGTGATCTCGGTCGGCAGGTTGGGTTAACTTCCAGGTATCGTAGGTACGATATAGTTCCGGTATACACTGAAATCCACCCATGTTGGGATCTGTTTGGTCAGCTAATGCCAGTACGCCCTGTACATTCTGAGGTTTGGTTTCCGGATCATAATCCCAGTGAATAAATCCCTTGTACTCATGCCCAGGCCGGATAGGAAAATTCAGATTGGCTCTATCAATGGTTACCCATAACTTTTCCGTTCCCCAGATGTCTGAGAAAGCCTCATGTACTTTTGGATATTGGCGGTTATCCCAGAGGTATTGGTGATTATATACTTCTACCATCCCTGTATTGGTTAGCTCTTTCATTTTCATTTCTGACCGGGCTGGCGCATACCAGGTGTCAGGATTAGCAGGATCTTTTTCTTCAAATTCCCATAAGAAGTTTGCCAGTCTTTCTACCTGCTCTTTGGGTACGGCATTCTTAATTACTATGTATCCATTGTGAATCCAGAATTGCCAGTCCTGTTCACTTAGTATCCGCAAAGTCTGACTATTACTTCTGTCATTAAGTTTTATCTTACTGGTAATTGCAGTAGATGGATTGCCTGGTATATCCTTATGCGCATTATCAGGAACCATAGTAGGAACCATTGTCTGTGTTTGCATATAACCTAGTGTTTAGGAGTGATAGAATAGTTCAAAGGTAGCCTTGCTCCTATTCCTTTTCATCCACTCCTATGACTATCTTTTGCTCTCTATTGACTATGTTACAGAATCATGGCTACATAATAGTATATTCACAGTAAAATACAGAGATATGAAGATACAGAAGGAAGTAGTTATACCTGATCCGGGTAAATCTTTCAAGCTATTTCAGCCAAGCCTGCGCAATTACTTTTACTGGCATTATCACCCCGAATACGAACTGGTATTTGTAGAAGCATCTACGGGTATACGCCATGTAGGACAGCATATTTCCAGTTACATGGAAAGTGATTTGGTACTGATTGGGCCTAATATCCCACACTTAAACTTCGATTATGGCATAGAAACTGAGTATAAGCAGATTGTAGTACAGCTAAAAGAAAACTTTCTGGGAGATGCCTTACAACATACTCCCGAGTTTGCCCCTATCCAGCATTTGTTTGCCAGAGCGTATAAGGGTTTGTCTTTTACAGGAGAGACAAAGAAAACTGTCACTAAAAAACTCAGAGAGATGCAAAATCTGGAATACTTCGATCAGTTGTTACATCTACTGGAAATCTTTCAGATTCTGGCTTTATCTCAGGAAGTAACAGAACTCAACGACCAGGACACCAGTATCAAACTTTTCTTAAATGATAAGATTCGGATGGGAGCTATTTATAAATACATTCACAGTCACTACCATGAAACTACTGATGTTAATATAGTAGCATCCAGTGTAAATCTCAGTACAGCTGCCTTCTGCCGATATTTCAAAAAACAAACACGAATGACATTTACAGACTTTGTCAATCACTATCGGATTACACAATCCAAAACACTGTTGCTACAAGACAAATCCATATCAGAAGTCTGCTTTGAGGTGGGATTCGAAAGTCTATCTTATTTTAATAAACTCTTCAATAAAATTGTTGGAGAGAATCCTTCCGCTTTTAAAAAGAGATATAAGTAAGCAGGTTGAGATAACCATTGGCTACTCATTTAATAAAACACTATTATTCACTCCCTTCAACATAGGACAATTAATACGATTCATCATATGAAATAATGAGTCTTTGTTTACCCATGTCCGAAATTCATATCGGGTAAATAATAAAGTAATTAATGAATCTAAATCAATTATACCCTCTGGTGAAATAGCAATCTGGTAAAAAGAGGCAGTCTCTCTATTTTTCAATACTCTTTTAAGAAAATCGTATAGTTTCCGATAAGACTGATTTCTAATACTTTCATATACATCTTTATCAAGCTTACGTTTCCGCCCCCTTAAGTCAATGATCTGATCTTCATAATGCAGAATACTATCAAGAAAATTGATATTAATCCATATACACTTTCGCTTAGATTTAATTAAATTATGAGAAGCAAGTCCGTTATAGCCTTTATAGATAAGATAACACATCAATATCATGGGTGAACGTGAAATTCCTCTCTGACAGTGAAGATATATCCTCTCTTTAGGTACACTTTCTGATATAAATCTAATACACGATGATATAGTCTCTATAGAAACAGGCTTTCCATCAACAATAGAAACATTCTGATAAAAAAACTGTTGTTGCACTTCATTTTGAAATTCGATATCTCTTTGCTCCCATGTTCTTAGATCCAAAATCTTTTTAACATTTTCCTTTTTTAACTGATCTATCATTTTTAGGTCAGGTTCTTCTCCTAAAGCAATATGATCTGTTATCCAATGATATTTGGACTGTTCCATCTATAGAAAATATTTATATCTTATTTAGCTACAATTGTAATTTCCTTGCAGTCCATGAATAAAACCTATTTCTTCTCAAATAGTTTAATAGTATAATCCAACAGCTCTGTCCCACCTGATTTACCATGTCCGGGAATAGTAATTTGGGTATCAGGATACTTTGTTTTCACCTTTATCACAGTTTGCGACCAGTCATTGACATTGGCATCGGCCAGATTGCCTTTACCCGCTCCAACCTCCTTAATCAGACAGCCACCAAACATGATCTTTTCATAAGGGAAATAACCAATTACATTATCCCTGGTATGTCCTTCGCCCAAAAACTCAGTCATTACCTTTCGACTGCCTACTTTTAGTTCAAGTTGCGAATCAAATCCATTTTGTGGGAGAGTTACATTTTGTTTTCGGGCAAACTGTATAGTCAGATTATTCGCATAGGAAGGAATACCTTTTTTATGAAAGGCTTCCAGTCCTCCTAAACAATCATCATGAAAGTGGGTCGGGATAATAGCTTTGACCTTACAGTTCAGGCTATCTTCTATCCATTGTATCAGTTCTTCAGACGATTTAGTATCAGCTGGTGTATCAAATACAATAGCTTCCTTTTTGTCAAACACAATCATTCCATTGCAGGCTACTTTGCCAAAACTCTCTGTATTCAGAAATGAGGTATGCTGGTATACATGTTTAGCCACCTTTTGCACAATCAAAGTTTCAGTAGTATGACTTAGTGAATTCTTTGCAACCCTGGTAGAATGGCAGGCCAGAAGACAAACCGTCAGAAGTACGACTGGGATATATTTTATCATGTGTATGCAGTAAGAAAGAAGAAGTGATGGCACTCTAAAGATATAGCTTTTTAGAATTATCCGTTAGTTGAAATGATGCGGTTATACATTGCTGATGATAGTTTTTTGCTGAAAGTTAACATAAATAAAAAGCCTGAGACAGAAAATACATCATTTCAGATTTTCACTGTGAACAACTACTATCGAAAAATCACTTTCAATACATACCCATACATCTATTTCTTTTAATGCAGGCGAATACACAGCTTGTAGAGATTTATCTCCAAGAAGTTACACTGTTACCATCCTTTGCATAATATCGTTTAAAAACGTAACAAATATAGTACAAACAAATTTTGGCAGGAATTTTTACTAGTTATATCAAACATAAAGTCGCCAAATAAGTTTATAAAAAGAGAAAGTACTATAGATAATGTAAACTTCTATTCTTATGAAAAGTGCTCCTAATACGATACATGCCGAACTTGCCAAGGCCAGAGAGGAAATTGAGCAATTACATATTCGCATGAATGAATTCAGCAAATTACCTCTCAAAATTCGTCTGGCCAGATTTAGAGAAAGTATATATATTAATGGAAAACTATTTTTTCTAAATCATTTAATTCATGACCTGGAAGAAGAACTTTACAAACAACCACCTACCACACAAGAACAGTCTCCCGACAATATGTCTGCTGGATAGAATAAAGATTACCAGCATCCTGATTAGCTTAATTTTAGTTACCTAACTAGAAAATATATATTTTTCTTACTGTCTTCTGATCTCAGCGGTACATTTCCCGATCATTTCTACAACTATCAGAATCATCTATTTACTTACCTGATTATTTTAAATGCTATAGCAGCATTCTGTGTAGTCAAGTATATACTTAGCCAGACAGGTAACATCATCTCCGTACTGCGGGCGTGTCGTATATTTCCCAGATCCATTATATCATTCCAACCAAACTGATGTAATAACTCACTCACTTGTGATTTGGCTTCCGGATCATTACCTGCAACAAGCATTGTCGCATCTCCACCACATGTATGTGCATTAACCATTACACTACAGGTTACAATATTCAATGTTTTAACAACTTTAGTATCAGGTAAGATCTCTTGAATGGCTTCTCCTAACGAATGTATATTACACAATTCAGGAATAAGTATAGGTGGCATGCCTTTACTGAAATCAAGCGGATTACTCACATCGATTAAGATTTTGCCTGACAAATGTTTTTTATCACAACTTTTCAGAATGTCCAGGGAGGCTTCACCCTTCGTACAGTTAAAAAGCATTTCTCCAAATGCAACTGTATCATTGAATGTTCCTTGTAAGGCGTTGGGACCATACTTAGCTACCCATTCCCCTGATTTTTCGTTATCTGACGTCCGTGAACCTAACATAACCATATACCCTAACTCCAATAACTTTGCACCAATAGTTTGTCCTACTATCCCAGTGCCTAATATTCCTATCTTTTTCATCGTATTTGCTTTTTAATCAGTGATAAAATTATAGAACAAACATACGATTACTACTTTTGCAAGTAAATAACTGTCAAAATTGACAGGTTGAAAAAAATACAAATTATGATACTAAAAGGAGTGACTACAGCCTTCCGGCTAGATGAAAAATTATATCATTGTGCCATGGATATTACGATGGATTACATTGGCGGTAAATGGCGAACAGTTATTCTATGGTATTTGAAAGGAAAGACAATGCGCTTTGCCGAAATAAAGAAGCATATTCCGGACATCACAGAGAAAATGTTGAGTATCCAGCTTAAACAGCTAGAAAAAGATGGCCTGATCAAACGGGAAATGTTTGGCACCAAACCACCTGTTAGAGTGGAATACTCATTAACTGACTTTGGCAAAACATTAATACCTGTACTCAATGCAATCGCCAAATGGGGTAGAGATCTGGGCGAAAGCGAAGGAACGCTAGTTGAGCTAGAGTAACATTTGTACAAACTCGCTACAGCATTTTCTTATTCAAAAGGTAGAAATATGGTAAATGTAGCTCCATTACCCAGTTGGCTGGTAGCGATTATAGCTCCACTATGATTAGTCACTACCTTTTCACAAATAGCAAGTCCGATACCTGTACCTGCATACTCTACCCGGCTATGCAATCGTTGAAATATCTGAAAGATACGTTCAGCGTATTCTTCTTCAAAACCAATTCCATTATCAGATACTTTAATCTGATGATAGTAACGGGTGTGTTTTGCAACCTTAACAGAAGATGGCAGATCCTTGGAGTCTATCTGTTGATAACGAATCTCAATTATAGGAGCAACATCTTTCTTGTGAAACTTAAGTGCATTACTAAGCAAATTCTGAAATAATTGCTCCAATTGTGAAGTATCTCCAAAAACAGTAGGTAAAGGATCTACCTGAATGGTAGCCTTTGTTTCTTCTATGCGTAATTCCAGTGCAGTCAATACAGTATTCAAAACCTGGGTTAAAGAGACAGAGTCCGACTTATCTTTTTGGGATGAGACTCTGGAAAAGGATAATAAATCCCTGATAAGCACAGACATTCGTCCAGCAGCAGACTGCATACGTTCCAACAGTTGTACACCCTCTCCCAACTGAGGAGCATACTGTTTTTTAAGCAAATCGCCAAATGACTGAACTTTGCGCAGAGGCTCCTGAAGATCATGACTGGCTATGTAGGCAAACTTTTCCAGATTATCGTTAGACCGTAACAAAAGTGCATTCACTTCAAAAAGATCTTCATTAGCTGTAGCTAGTTCCTCATTGGTTGCAGCCAGCTCTTCATTGATAACAGCCAGTTCCTCTGTACGTTCCTGAACCTGTTGCTCAAGCTTTAGTTGTATCTGACGTTCTGCAGTTATGTCCCGCACAGTACCTATCATTTTAACTGATATACCTTGCTCATCAAAGAAAGTCAGTGCTTTGGCATGTAAAATATATATTTTTCCATGTACAGGATTCTGTATTGTATACTCTTCATCAAATACACCTCCTGAATCTACATTCAGTGCCCAGTCTACGGCATCTTTGATTCGGTCTATATCATCTGGCGAAATAGAAGCATAAATCTCATTCAGGTCTGCATCTCTTTGTGTCAAACCGAACCATTCCTGAAAACGCTGTGAATAAAAAACATGGTTTGTGACCGGATCAAAACTCCAGGTACCCAGTTGAGCCAGATCCACAGCATTGCGCATGAAGGCTTCTGCTTCCTCTATTTTTTGACGGGCTTGTACCTGACCTGTAACTTCTGTAGCCGTAACAATAATACCATAGATGGCATTATCTGTATTACGTAAAGCTTTATAGATATAGTTGTAATAGCCAGTATAAGGCTGCCCATACCGTATCAATTCTATTCTCTCTTCTGGTTGATAAAATGTCTCTCCAGTATAAAAGACATCTTTGAGATAACCTGGTATAGCTGTGGTACGTAATTCAGGAATAGCATCCATCAGAGGCAGACCTAATATAGAATTGTCTCTGCCTATCATTTCCATCATATTCTCATTGACTGTCTGGACAATCATTTCCTCTCCTATCAATACCAGTTTAGCAACAGGGGAATTATAAATAATGCTTCGTGCAAACAAATCACTTTCTTCGAGTTGCTTTCTGGTTCTGACCTCTTCTGTCACATCAATGGCAACATCCAGTATGGCATATACATTACCACTCGTATCAAATAAGGGTTGATAGGTAAAATTAAAATAGTATGTACCCAGTTTTCCATCTACAACCAGATCTGCTTTGGATTCTCTGGCATGATAGGGTATACCTGTTGTGAAAACATCATCCAGAATTTGTAAAAAAGGTTGTCCTTCCAGTTCAGGCAAGGCATACCTTAAAGGTTTACCCATCACACTATCTCCTTTGCCCCAAAGCTTTATCATAGCCACATTTGACATTTCAATTACGAGATCCCGACCTGTAAACAATGACATAGCTACAGGCGAGTTTTCTACCAGGCTCCGTACTTTGGCTTCACTCTCTTCAAGCTTTTGTCTGGCCAGTACCTGTTCTGTCACATCAATAGCCATGATCATTACTCCACTAACAGAGCTATCTGTATTGCGAAGAGGTGTATAAGTAAAATCAAAATAGGCATCTTCCTGTTTCCCTTTGCGCTCTAGCTTTGCCAGTACACTACTTCCTATGACCGGTTTCCCGTCATCATACACCTGCTGCAGGAGTTCTATAAATCCCTGCCCTTCTATTTCAGGCAAGGCCTCCATTAACTTCAGCCCTTTAATAGAATCATCTTTTCTCCAAAATTCAAATAGCTTATCATTACCTACTTCAATAACCATCTCCCGACCACTTAACAACCCAATTGCCATAGGAGACTGCTGTATTATATTACGAAACCGTTCTTCACTGGCCTCCAATTGCAGTTGAGCTTCCACCTCTAACGTAATATCCTGAGCAATTCCTGAAAAGAAGTACGGTTTACCTTCTGCATCATATTGATATGTTCCAATTACCCGCACCCAGTGTACAGAACCATCATCCCAGATAAAGCGAATCTGATATCGAAGCTTTCCTGTTTGCATAGACTCTTCATACGCAATATCCCGTAGCTTACGATCATCCGGATGAATATGTTCAATTAACTCTTCACGACTGAAACTTTTTCCTGAACCTGTCATAATTCTGGCTAATTCAGAGGAATATTCCAGTTCTCCACTATTCATCCGAATTGTAAACCAACCTGCATTGCCACCTTCCAATGCGAGTTCTGCCAGCTGTTCAGAAGTAGCGGCCTGCTCTCTGAACAACATTTGTGCTGTAATATCCTGAACTACACCAAAGAAACGACGAGATGTGCTCTGTTCGTCAAAATAAGCTTTTCCTTTGGTATGAATCCATCTCAATTGTCCATCAGACCTCAGAATACGAAAATGTATATCTGTTATTGTTTGTCCAAGATCGAAAACTTGTGCCATACTCTCCCGCACTTTTATTTGATCTTCAGAGTATACATATTGGAAAACAGTCTTATACGTTACCTCTTCCTCTTCAGAGAATCCATACAAGTCTCTGCAACGTTTGTCCAGGTATACTTTCTGTTGAAGACCATCCAACTCCCACATACCTACTCCTGAAAAATCCAACGCCAGCTGTAATCTATCGTTTCCAATTGGAAAAAGCTCATCAAAAGAATGTGTATCCATGTGTTATGATCTCTAAAAACTATTTCAGATCTAATTTTCTCTCAATATATAACTTTCCCAGCTAAAACTATTTTCGTGAAGTATTGCTATAAATAATACGATGCATTTCACATAGATAATACGATTGCAGTAAAAGTAGGCAAACAGAATGGGTTACCAAGCAATCGATTTATCATGAAAACTTACTTATCTTCAAGGTATTAGTCTATGACCAACTTATGTAAAAAGTGTTTGTTTTTCTATTTTGGCAGAATATAAGATAGGTAATGCCAAAATATCAGCTAAAAATCCAGACATCCGGGCATACACTTTTAGTTAACAAGTTTAAGAAACGTATATTTTAAATCATAAATCAGTACATTTTTTTCCTCATGACAGGACACTCACATTCTCATCAGTCAGATTTTAACAAAGTTAGTGCAGCAGGGCTCCTTATAGCATTAGGCATTATTTACGGTGATATTGGTACGTCTCCCTTGTACGTAATGAAAGCCATTGTTGGAGAAGGCCATCAGATACAGGCACCATTGATACTGGGTGGACTTTCCTGCGTTTTCTGGACTATTACATTACAAACAACAGTCAAATATGTAATCCTCACATTACGAGCTGATAACAATGGAGAAGGAGGCATCTTTGCATTATATGCTCTGGTACGTAAACGTGCTACATGGCTGTATATCCCTGCGATTATAGGGGGTAGTACATTACTGGCAGATGGTATCATTACCCCGCCAATTTCTGTAGCTTCTGCCATAGAAGGATTACGCATACTTTATCCGTCTATTGACACCATACCGATTATTATAGCTATTTTATCCGGATTATTTCTGTTACAGGCATTTGGTACTAAAACAGTAGGCCGTTTGTTTGGCCCTCTTATGCTGCTCTGGTTTGGTATGCTGGCAGTTCTGGGAGTAACTCATCTGGTTCAGATGCCTCAGGTACTTTCTGCATTGAATCCCTATTATGCATGGCAACTACTTACTCAATACCCTGATGGCTTCTGGATTCTGGGCGCTGTCTTTTTGTGTACTACGGGTGCAGAAGCATTATACTCAGATCTGGGACACTGTGGACGAGGTAATATCCGGGTAAGCTGGGTATTTGTAAAATCCTGTTTATTACTTAACTATTTTGGTCAGGGAGCCTGGCTTCTTAGCCAGGTAAATCAACCTCTCACTCATAATCCTTTTTATGCCTTAATGCCTGAGTGGTTTCTTTTACCCGGTATCTGTATTGCCACACTTGCTGCCATTATTGCCAGTCAGGCTTTAATCTCGGGTTCGTTCACACTTATTGGAGAAGCCATGCGTTTGAGTTTCTGGCCACAGTCGCTTGTACGTTATCCAACTGAAGTACGGGGACAACTTTACATTCCATCCATAAACTGGCTTCTTTGGACAGGTTGTGTAGTGGTTGTTCTTTATTTTCGGGAATCCTCCAGTATGGAAGCAGCTTATGGGCTGGCTATTACAGTAACTATGTTGGTTACAACCATACTGTTAAGCTGTTATTTGTATAGTCAGAAGTTTCCTATCTGGGTCATTGGTTTATTTCTGTTAGTTTACTTAAGTCTGGAAGGATCTTTTCTAATCGCCAATCTGGACAAGTTTCCGCATGGAGGATGGGTTAGTGTAGCAATCGGGTTTATTCTCGCAAGTGTTATGTATATCTTTATTAGGGCACACCAGATCAAGAGTCGCTTGCTGGACTTCGTTTCTCTGCCAGAGCAGATTCCTGGCTTACGGGAACTTAGCAATGATATAACTATTCCCAAATACGGAACACACCTGGTCTTTATGACGGCTGCAGGAAGTGAAGATCGTATAGAAAAAAATGCTATCGAATCCATATTCCTTCATGGACCTAAACGAGCTGATATCTATTGGTTTATCCATGTGGAAACCCTTGATGAACCCTATACCAAAGAATATAAAATTAATGTACTTGCTGCGGAGGATGTGATAAAGATAACATTCCGGTTAGGATTCCGGGTTGAGCCTACCATTAATCTATTTTTCCGTCAGGTACTGGAAGATATAGTTCAGAAAAAAGAGGTGGATATTATTTCGCGATATGAATCACTTCACAATAAAAAGGTAACTGGCGATTTTACATTTATCATTTTTGAGCCTTTTCTTTCCTATGATAATGACTTACCAGTACAGGAGCAGGTTGTAATGAAAGGATACTTCTTCCTCAAACAATTTACTCTTTCCAAACAACGCTGGTTCCAGTTGGAAGCTAATCGGGTAACTGTAGAGAAGGTCCCTATGGTGATTCGGCCACTGCCGGAAATGGATCTTGTTCGTGTAGAAGAACCTACACCCGAAAAGATAACAGCACATTAAGAATCCACAGATATTCTCCTGCCTTGCTAAACTTGAGTCAGTAAGGCAGGCGAATAGAGTTACTATTTCTTCCTTGGCTTCACAACAGGTTCAAACAGAATCTGCTGTCCGCATAAGGTATTCAGGCAAGTCACCAGATCGCTGGTATGAAGACTTAATACTGAGTTATAGTCATCTTTGCGATATCCTCCAAACAGACATAAAACCAGTGGCAAAGGTTTCTGTCTTTTTTGGTCTATTTTCTGAACGAATTCATAAAACAGGCTGGAGCATTCCAACCACTCCTCTGTAGTACATTGCCCTCGGGTATCATCATCTTCATGGCTATCGGCACCATGACAGAATACTACATAATCAATCCGTTTTTCCAGAATAGCATCCCGTAGCAGACCTAACTCCCGACGCAGATTACTCATGTATTTCTGGTGGTTATCGCCTGGATTAATATTTCCAATTCCTCTCGGAACAGCCAGACTCAGATCTGAAACAAAACTGCGTGAGTCTTCAATACTGTTTCCAAAATGTCCATCCAGATCTATGTATGCCCCTCTTAACCCTAGCTCCCTAAATAGTCTGACAGACGCAATAACCTGACCTGAAAACGTACAATACCCTACTCCAGCCTGAGGTATAGCATGGTGAAATCCGCTTACCGGACTGAAACAAATCTCATCCGGATGGGTTACTGCATGTTTGATAGCATGATATAAACTTGCATTGGTATACCGTATACTTTCAGCAAACTGAGGTGACCAATCCAGGTTATTGCTTATAGCCAATGGCTTCTTTCCCGCAAAGAAACTATCTACATAGTGTTCTGTATGTGCCAGATAGAAATCTTCCTGTGCAAATGGAGGAAAGTTGTTCTGTAAGTTAATATAACTGCTAAGCTTATGTCTTTCGAGAAAGTTAAGCAATAGCTTGGGTTTCTGTGGAGAACGGGATACATTCTTTCCGTTTTTATCCAGAACCATGCAAGGGGTATAAAAAGTATATAGTTGTGCTTTTCGCATAATTGGTCAGCATAAAATATTTCAAAAGAGAAAACACCACGAAAAAGTGATGACAGAGTGAAATACTTTGCCTGGCACAAGCAAAACCTGTAGTATGTCAAATAACTATGACGGATACGGAAAATTAGAATGTGTCCTGCAAAGTATTAGTTGCAGAAGCTGTCGGGAGGAACACGGTGCGAGGTACCCCGCAAACTAATTGTGATAAAAACAGAGTGAATCATTTGTATGGCTATTAAAATATCTTAGCCTACACAAAAGTATAAAAGTTTTCTCATAAAAGGAAAACCAACTATTTTCTACATACAAACACCAGTCCTTTCATATTCTGTTTATCAGATAGAAAAGACTGGTGTTTACTTAGTTGTATCCGATGACTGTCTAGAGTATTATCAGAGAATACAATTTAATTCATTTCTTTGGTTACTGCTTCACCACCTTAAACTGTTCCTTCTTTCCAGTTTGATCTGTAATGTGTACCAGATACAATCCAGGAGCCAGGGAGTTATCTTTAAAGCTAACTAACTCTTCTCCTGATGCTTGTTTCGTAAAGACAACTCTACCATCCATTGCCAGCACCTTTATAGTTGCATTCTGAAAAGAAGGGCTTAACTGAATAGACAATTCTTCAGCAAATGGGTTAGGAGATATAGTGGATGTTCTATCTAAGTCATCACCGATAGTAGCTCCTGCTAAACGGGAAGAAGAACTACCTGTTGTGAAGGTGGAAGTATAATACACACCACCATAGCAAATCCAACCTCCATACACACGTACTTCATATTTGGTATTGGGTTTCAAAGTTTGTGGAACAGTCCACTGATTTGCATTAGATGCTACTTGGGCATAAATATGATCCACACCTGCCCAGTCTGCCGGATAAGTATCTATTTCATAACTGGAGAACACCCATTGCAGACATTCTTTCGTAGAATAATTTCCTGTTACAATAGTAGGTGTCAGAGAAACTCCTGTAGCACCAGGTGCTGGACTAATAAACTGAGGACCAACAGGAGTACGTATAATGACAGGAACTGAGTAGATATTTTCAGCTAATACAGTACCTAATGAATCTGAACAGGTAAGTACCAGCTTCTTTAACATCACTTGATTACGTGGCAAACCAGTTGCGTTAAAATTGAACCCAACGGCTAATGGTTGATTAGCTTGCTGAGCTGTCAGAGCAAACCCAGATGAGGGACCTTGAACTGATCCTAATTCGAAGTTAACAACAATCTTCCGGGCATTGGGATTATTGGGATTTACAGTGAGTCCAAATCCCCTTGAGATCTCATATAGTTCTAATGTATCTGTGGAGCTGAGCAATAATGGTTTGGTCTGTACAGGCAGAGGTTGAGCAACCGTAAAAATAGTATAATACTTTTGAGAAATAAGTTGTCCGGAAGTAGTTACAGTCTTCACTTCAATCAGATATTGCTGCCCCGCTTTCAATGTACTGCCAGGAACAGAAAAACTATTTGGTTGTCCACTAACAACGGCTTGATTAGTTTCATATGCCAACTTACGTGGATCGTTCAGCAATACCTTTAGGTAGATTTTCTTTGCAGCTACATCATTAGCCTGTACCTTGATCACTACTGGCGCTAAAATATTGACAGTAGATCGGTCTGCTGGAGATACCAAAACCGGACTTGCTGCATAACTGGATAATGTTAAAAAGAAGCCCCACAAAAGAAACAATCTGTAGAAGTAATTCATAAATTTATATTAGTAGTTTAAGAGATAATTTAACCTATTGCTGTTTATTTATAACTTTTATAAAGCATAGTAAACATCAAAATAAAAGTATGCCATTCGGATATACCCTTACATATTAGACAAAAGACAGAATCTTACTTCTTTAAACGTCACTGACCCAATCCTAAAAGTGTCAAAAAAAGCTATCTTTAACACTCAGTATCAACCTTCAACCTTATCTTCAACAACTTATTACAGAAACTTTATCATACAGGAAGTTTACAGGCTAAAAAAATTTCAAAAAAAAATTATTTGTGGAGATTTTAGCACATTCGTTATAAATCGTTCACCTCTACTTATTTACCAGCAATCTTATAAAAGAAAAAGGGATAAAGCAATATAATCGCTTTATCCCTTGCATTACTATTACATCTGAAAACATTCAGAAGTATCATAAAACCAATTACCTATTCATTTACCACTTAAATATTTTAGCCAATTGCTCATTTAGTTTTTCACCTCTGAGATCACGGGCAATAATCTTTCCTTGTGGATCTATCAGAAAGTTAGCAGGTATGGCACGGATACCATATTGTACGGCTACCACATTCCGCCAACCTTTCAGATCTGACACTTGTGTCCAGGGTAATCCATCTTTGTCAAGGGCTTTACTCCATCTGTCTTTGTTATCATCCAGAGATACTCCCAGTATATCAAATCCTTTGTCTTTGTATTTCAGATAGGCTTCCCGCAGATTAGGATTTTCTTGTCGGCAAGGTCCACACCAGCTAGCCCAAAACTCAAGTAATACATACTTTCCTTTATAAGAAGACAAATTTACTTCTTTACCATTCAAACTGTATTGGGTGAAATCCATAGCAGCCTGTCCTACCTGAGCACGTTTAAGACTCTCCAGACGTTCTACCAGCTCTCTGGCTTTGTGAGTCTGTTTGATCTTATCGTCCAGTTTATCATAAATAGCCTGAGCCTCTGTATGATTTGCAGCGTTTGCCCAGTTCATCAGTTCATTGAGACTAGTAAAACTTTGGGTATGAGTGACAATGAAGTTCTTTCTGATATCATCTTCCTTATTATACAATATATCAGACTGTGTCATAAGCTCTTTCATCAGAACTGAGTCACCTTTTTCTTTGGCTGCATTTGCTTGTTGATACAGATCTGTCACTTTTTTGCGGTTTGCCCAGATTTCTTTCTCAAAAACCTCATAATCTCCCTGTACTGCTGATCCTGTAATGCGCAGCTTATCCAGAGAATCTGCACTTCCAGTTAACGACATAATCGTATTCTCTACATAGAATATTTTTTGCAGGCGTACATCTGTAGAGTAGATCATTGCCATTTCTGGTTCTTCTACCCTGCCCTTAAAAACAAACTTACCTGCTGTGACAATGGCTGTATCTGCCTTTTCTACACCATTGACCATATATTTCATATATAGTTTCTTTACTTTGAGCCCACGAACATTTCCATTGATTGTAAAACCTGTTTTTGTGGGAAGCTGGCAGGCGAAGAAAACAATCGCCAGGAATAAAATCGGATAGTATTTCATAAAAGTGTGGATATAAATAGATAAAAAATTATGTATCAACTGGAGATAATCTGTTTTCAGCTATACCTCTTGGATTTTTACTTTATTAAAAGCTCTCTGATAGCTTTTACTGGAATGGTTTCTTTCACAACCATCTGAACATGCTGGTCCTGATTGTACAATGACCGTGTAGCTGAGACCACACCCACCACATTTCCTTTTGAATTTAGAACCGCTGCGCCACTGGAGCCCTGTGAAAAATCAGCCGTTACACTCATTTTTTCACCTCCATCACGCCAGTATGTACGTGATACGAGTCCCTGACTAAATGAATAATACAGCGAATGCGGATGACTGATGATATTAACCTTTTCACCAGCCAGTGCAGGATCACCCAATGGTAAGGCCTTCAGCTTCTTTCCCTGAGTATCTAATTTGAATATGGCTACATCATTGGCTTTGCTGGCAGCCAGTACAGATGTAATAGGATATACATTGCCTGCATAATCCATAGCCACCAGTGCTACATCAGACTGCTCGTTTGTGGTTTGTCCTCTGAAGATATGGTAACTGGTGACGCCGATTCCATCTTCTGCAATCACAAATCCGGAGGCAGATCGGATATGGTCATTCGGGCAATGTGAGCACTTATACAAAGTTCCGATTATCAACACGCTTTCTTTACCAGACTGATACAATGCAGTTTCTTCCTGGTTTGTGTTGTAAGGAGTTATTGTATTAACCCGACATTGGGTATTCGTCAACTGATTTGTCAAATCTGTAAGTGGCACTGTTTTCTTTTCATTTACCAGTGTTCGGGCCTGCTGCTCAAGTACCTGATAGACTTTATCGTCTGAGATTACTCCGTTAGTAAAGGTAAAGCCACTTGTTTGTAACTGGGCAACCGATGGGCTTTGTGCATAGCTTTCCCAAAGTTGATCCAATGTTTTACCAGTTTGCTGGCTCCAAATCTGATCAGAATACGTTTTTGTACGCATGGCTTTGTCCAATGTCTTTACCAGCCCTGACTTTACATTCGTCTCTAACCAAACAAGGAAACGGGCTGTGATGCGATAACTATTTGTATAATGCTGGCCTGAATCAAAAGCAGGCAGAAACAATTTTCGTCCTTCCGTATCAACACCAAATGTATATCGGACATAATCAGCGATGCCTTCAGTAAGCCATCCCGGACCTGAATCTCCCGGATAAGCCTGTACCAGATGCATAACTTCATGTGTAACCACGTCGATATCTTCCGGATGAATACGCAACCAGTTAGAACTATATCTTACTTCTCCATTACTGGCTTCTGCTACCCCTGCATAGGCTGTATCCACCAGAAAACGGACATGTTTAATTGCTTTTGGATTAAAGGTTTTAACTAATACCGGATACACGTCAAAAAAGGCATTGACCATCCGATCTTTCATTTTTGCATCGAGTTCCGGGTCCTGGCTCACAAATGTGAGCGTATATCCCTGGCGTTTATAGGTTTGTTGTGCACTTCCTTCTGAATAAACCAGACAGACAAGAAATGCGAGCAGATAAGCAAATTGTATTTTCATGTAAACAGGTGTTTTGGTAAAGCATAGACAATGTCGGCCTGCACCAACTGATTCAGCGATACAGTGGAGAAAGCAAATCAGAATAAAAAAGAGTATGGACCAATCCCTATTTCCGTATGGCAATATCTACTGGAGCACCAGGAATCCCGCTAACAGTTCTGAGCAGGTTTCCATTTTTGCCAGTACTTACATCCAGATAAGACAAATTCCCTTCTGTACCGACCACCAGTGTATCCCCATCCGCTATCAGTTTTAACATGGATATAGCTTTTCCCGAGAATTGTGTATCCAATACTTTTATCTCTTCATTCACAGGGTTGTATCGGTAAACTTTATCTCCTGAAGAAAAGAAAATAACTTCTCTGGATGATCCTTCCCACTTTGTATCAGCCGTAATCAGATCGTTTGCTTTAAATACCCGCATGTAATTGGTATAAAAGATCTCGGAAGCATTGGAAAATTTTAATTCGTAAATCTTTCCGGTGGCATCTTTCCCATAGGCATAACTGGCGCTGTTATTGACATACGTCAGATAGACCAGATCCAGTGGCACATTGGTAGGGTCAAAACCTTTCCCTACAGGAATAACTGTATAGTCTGTGCCAAAATAGGCTCCGGCACCGTTAAAGCGTACAAACTGTTTTTTCTTCAGATTAAAACCCAGATAGTAATCATTGGTCATAATAAAATAAGGAGACAGTTCATAATCTCCGGAAGAACTGTTACCATAGGTACCATAGATCGGGCTCAGTGGAGAGGTCTGATTAGTACCCATATACAGTTTTCCATTGATTACCCCTACAGTTACTCCTGATGGATGCACTTTCAGAGATCCTACTTTAACAGAGGGAGGAGTATCAAAAAAGTTATCATTAATATACTTTCCTTTCTGCATAGTGTTGGCATCTATAATGACACCTGGCTTCTCGCCTTCCCCCAGAACCCAATAGGAAAAATCCAGACTCTGACGATTAATGTATAATAACTGAAACGGTTTGCCAGGCAGTTGCTCATGATTAATACCCTCATATAAACGGGGTAGAATGCTATAATCCGGTTTGACAAAAGACAACTGAGTTACCCCTGACTCTACACTCAAGACAGCGGTACCTGAAGTAAGTTCAGTCCGGGCTTCAATCTTGAAATCGTAGAAATACTTCATCTCGTTACTATGATCTGTAACGATAAATAACCCTGTATAGGTACCAGGCTTTTCACCAAATATGATCTTCAAGTCCTTTTCATTATACTTGAGTTTCCATGGCTCATGTGGGATATCAATCTGCCATTGATAACTTAGCTTTTCTGTATTGGCCAGTGTATGTTTTACTACAGGAAAAATCCGCAGAGAATCTCCGATAACTGCCCGAAATAATGAATCTCGTACACCTTCTACAACAGGTTTTTCGGGAGTTACATAATCATAGTTCCCTATATCTTTGTAACAGGAAGTAGTAACAATGAATAGAAGAAATAAAATATAGACAAAAGACTTTTTCATATCAAAGGGTTGTATAATGTCAAACCATCAAGGGTGTTGCCTTTTAGAAGTTATAGTTTATAGGAAGAAGCTCAGAGAAACAGTTCCTAGTTCATAGTAACCCGTTGTCCATGCTCATTGACGAAGTAGTACTTCTTATCATCTTTATTAAACTGCAACAGAAACTTCTTTCCAGGATTAGCTGTATGATAAAAATCGTAATTACCATCACTACGTTTTGTAAGTACATAGTTCGTCTGATTAGCTGTCCACGTAAAAGGATCATTCAAAAACTTGCGTAGTTTATCAATCACATATAAGGTATACGGAATTTGCAGCGCATTATCGCCACTATAATCTGAAATAAGATCTACCCTCCCAACAGAAATCAGATACAAGTCATGTTTTACCCGTGAGTACTCTGCTAACTGACCACTCCACATATCCCACCATATAGGTTTTTCGAGCCTGTTGGAAAACACTACTTTTGCCTGTATCATTTTGGCAAGCCCTACCCCAAAGTCTTCACTGGCAGCCAGCTTAAGAATTATGGATACACTCTTATTCTGCAAGGCAGGATCAGTATTATAAAGAATCAGAGGAAGATAGGCTTTACCCGAATCAGACGGCACGATGTAAGCACTCTGTAAAGGTTCATAGTGAGTACCTTGCTGTGCGGTAGTTCCCTGTGCTACTACAGTTACATGAAACTGTCTTTCACCAGTGGTTCTGATTCCGGAAATTCGTACCGGCAGTAGTACCGTATCTCGCTCCATATCAGGCGTATAGGCAAATGTATACACCACACTATCCCGATCCTTTGTCTTTTCATCGTCAAAGCCGAAATACACATTATCATGTGAATTATAGCTTTGGACTTCGTCTTTCTTACAAGCTGTATTCAGACACAGAATGATCCATATAAACAGTAGTATATTTTTATTCTTCATGTGCTTCATAATAGTAGATTATTGGCCAAAAGCGATCTCATCATCTGGCAGTGGTAATACAAAAAGGGCATCACTGGCAGTAAATATTTTGCCAGACTGTCCGATAATATTTCGGTTCAGGCGTTTGTAGCTATAGAAAACTTGTCCTTCTCCAAAAAATTCTTTTCGCTCTTCTTTGATCAGCTCAGACAGAAAAATCTCTTTGGATTGTTGACCTTCTATCTTTGTTCCAATGCCTCTGTTAAACCGAACTGTATTAAAGTATTCCCAGGCTTTGGCAGGATCGGTATCAAATACACATTCGGCAGCGATGTAATACATTTCACTTAGCCTCAGTGCAGGAGCCACCAGTCGATGCAGGTTTCGGTCACCATCCCGGTTGTATTTTATTACATGCAGACTATTAGTACGTCCATCACTCTTCTCCTGGAGCCATTGCTTAAACCGGAAGTCTTCTGCCCCTACGCCTCCTGTTTCATAGATAATATTTCCTTCATTGGTGCCGGTCATTAGGGTTGAGTTTTCATTTCGAAACCATCTTTCCAGATTTCCTCCACGTGTAGGTATATCCCAGGCAAACAATAACTCCTTGAAAAGAATACGGTCTTTTTTCTCGTCATCATCATTCGTAAAATCAGCTTTTTTTGTCCATGGGAATTTACCTGACTGTATTACCTCCTGTGCCTGTAGCAATGCATTAGCTTTATCGCTCTGATACAGATACACACGTGCCAACGCTCCACAGACAGCATAATAGTTCATGCGTTGTCTGCGATTCTGCAAGAACAAAGCCCCTGATTCCTCTGTTGATCCATCATCAGGCAGGTCATTGAAATCATAGCTGGCCGTATATCCAACTATATATCCTTCTGTTACAATCGGATCAGAACTTTTTAGCAATTCTTTCGCAGCTAATAAATCAGCTACAATCTTTTCCAGCACTTCTTTTACAGTGGACCGGGGTGTGGCTTGATTAGTAAACTTTGTTACATAAGGAATTCCGGCAGCCTCAGGTTTAGTGGAAGCAAACATTCGTAACAAATCAAAATGAAGATAGGCCCTTAATGCCAATGCTTCTCCTTTGATTAATTTGTAGTTACTCTCCTCTCTGAATACAGACGTTCGAGCATCGATATTCTCCAGAATCAGGTTGGAGTTGGAAATAGCATTATACAAACCTGCCCATAGTTTATCTTTCCTCTCTATAAAGCCAGGGTCTTTATAATTAAACATGGCAGCTTGCAGGTATCTATACCCACCACTGTTTATATCTGAAGAGATTGTATAATTTTGTGCAAGAACATCCAGCAACCCAAACGTAAGCTCTTCTCCATAGATATCTTCCTTAGAACAACGTATATATACCCCGACCAAAGCCTCCATAAAACCTTCCTCTGATTCAAAAAGTACATCTTTGTCAATCTGTGAATTGGGTTTTACATCCAGATAGGATGAACAGGAAGTCAGTATAAATAATCCAATGAGTATTAGTATATATTTCTTCATCAGTAAGTAGCTTAGAATCTGGTTTGAATAGAGAAAGAAACCGTACGGGCAAAAGGGAAGTCTATTCCGCGTTCCATTTTTACAGCTGACCATCTCCAAATATCATTTGTGGTAACCATAAAGCGGAGGCTTTGCATATGCAATCGCTTAGCCAGAGAGCGAGGTGTTTCATAGGTAAGGTTTACAGAACGCAACTCTACTACATTATCCTTTTGGATAAATCTGGAGCTGGCACGGGTTGAGTTCCAGTCAGTAATGTCCTTGAACAATGCATGATCACCTGGTTGCTTCCAGCGGCTTGTCAGAACCCGTTTGTCTACATTGTAGCGGGGATCCGCATTTTCGATACGATCTACCAATGTTTGATTGTACAGATCACCACCAAATTTGGTATAGAAATTAACAGTCAGAAAGAAGTTCTTTACGGAAAGTGTACCTCCAAAAAATCCCTCTGCATCGGGGGAGGTATCACCTACCCGAACGATATCTTTTACACTATAGATATAGGTAAGCGTACCGTCTTTCTTTACAAATATTTCTTTTCCATTTTCCGGGTCTATCCCTAGTGATTGAACTGCGTAGATTGAGTTTATAGATTCTCCTTCTTTATAGCGTAGCAAAGGGGTGCCCTGGTAGTCAGGTTTTTCCTGTTGCTTATCTATTTCATCGTTATACTTTTTCAGAGACTCTGAAATCTTTTTGATGGTATTGGTATTGTGTGTCATATTAACAAACAGACTCAGATCCCAGTTTTTCTTCTTCACCAATGTTGACCGTAAGTTCAGTTCCCATCCTTTGTTCTCCATAAAGCCCAGATTGGCTTTGTAGGAACTAAAGCCTGCTGATGGTGGCACAACAATATCAGCCAACAGATCCTGTGTCAGTTTGTAGTAATAGCGTGGAGAAATATAAATCATGCCCTTCAGCAACTGTAACTCCATCCCTAAATCATAGTTGCGCGTACGCTGCCATTTAAGCGATTCATTACCATAAGCTTTATACACCGCACCTGCTCCAGAAGAATACCAGTCACTATAGTATTCATAGGTAGTTCTTGCTAGAAACGGTTCAAAGGATACTTCACCTGTTAATCCGGTACTAGCCCGAAGTTTCAATTGGTTGATAATGGGTGACCCAATCAAAAATCCTTCTTTATGGAGATTCCAGCCAATTCCCGCAGCCCAGAATGGTGCAAACTTATTC
Source organism: Xanthocytophaga flava (assembly GCF_030068545.1). Lineage (NCBI taxonomy): Bacteria > Pseudomonadati > Bacteroidota > Cytophagia > Cytophagales > Rhodocytophagaceae > Xanthocytophaga > Xanthocytophaga flava. Next base: position 191,228 of record NZ_JASJOR010000015.1, read on the forward strand.
TTTGTACCAAACTTGGAAGAGCCATCCAGACGAGCATTTAAATCAAGAAGATATTTATCTGATAGCGAATAATTTACAGCAGCAAATGCACCAAGCAATCGTTCGGTGGACTGATAACCGGTTGGTCTATACTTTTCATCATCAGAATAGCGGTTTGCCAGTCCCACATTGTCAAACTTATCATTGGCAAATCCCATCACTGTAAAATCTTTGTAATCATTGCTGTAATCTCTGAGATTAGTTCCAAGCGAAGCATTCACAAAATGATTGGAAACAGCCTTGTTAAAGGACAATACCATATTTCCATCCAGTGTAGTCTCGTCTTTACCTCCATAGGTGTATCGGCCTCTCTTCTTCAGATCATCCCCCTTATAGGAATAGAATTCATTACTGAGAGGAGATTTGAAAATATCAGAAGCAGTACGTTGCTTGGCTATACTCAGTTGCCCACGCAGATTGATTCCAGAGGCAATATTCCAGTTCACAGCAAACGAATTGATAATTTGCGTATACGCTGACTTATCAAAGCTGCTCAATGAGGCATCATAGGCAGGATTAAGAACAGATTTCACAACGAGACCCTGACCTCCATCATTATTCACAATGCCTGAAGTGTTCCAGCTATCCACCTCCCGAATGAGATTTCCATTTGCATCCTTTTTGGCATAATAAGGATTCATCCGAATGTAATCTTCAAACTTGCCATAAGGAGACTCATTTGCCACTACATTGGTAACGGAGAGATTGTTTGTAAAGAAAAACTTATTGTTAATATTATAAGCCAGATTTACATCTGCCCCAAAGCGATTTCTTCCAGAGCCTTTCATTACCCCTTTCAGTGTCTGATAACGGGCTGTCAGGTTGTATTGCAGTACATTGGAACCACCTTCCAGTGATAAGGAATTGTTATGTTCTACAGCTGTTTTGACTGGTTCTGACAGCCAATAGGTATTTACCCCACTCTCAACGGTATATTTCTTCTGATAGTACAGTTTAGCAGCTTCATCATCTGTCATCTGATAGGCTTGTTTACTTGTATACAAACCTGCCAACCGTTCATATTCCAGCTTATCTCTTGCATCCAGGACATTGTATACCGTTAAATCAGGACCAGTTACAGACATATCGTAGTTGTAACTAAACCGTAGTTGTCCTTCCTTTGGTTTTTTGGTAGTAATAACAACAACCCCATTGGCAGCCCGTGAACCATAGACAGCTGTAGCCGCAGCATCTTTCAGCAAGGTTATGGATTCAACCCGGTTCCAGTCCAGATCATAAATAGTCTGGATACCTACCTGAAATCCATTTAGAATGAAAGTAGGCAGATTTGGATTTGTGGCCAGACTTCTTCGGCTCATGCTATTGTCGTCGGACTGTGTACCCGACGAGGAAGAGGGTAAACCAGATGCTCCTCTGACAGTAATGTCAGGCAGTTTGTTGGGGTTAGAACCGAATGTATTATCCTGAGTAATCCGAAACGAAGGATCGAAAGTTTGTAAACTCTGCAGAAAGTTCAGTGGATTTACTTTTTTGAGATCATCGCCACTTATTGTAATGGCAGTACCAGTAAAGCTTTCTTTCCGGATTTCCTGGTAACCTGTCACTACTACCTCATTCAGTGACTTAACATTAGTTACCAATGCCACATTGATTGTAGTCTGGTTATTGATGGGAACTTCACTGGAAGTAAAGCCTATGAATGAAAATACAAGTGCCCCCTTACTATGTTCTTCAGGAATGCTTAACCGATAGTTACCCTCTCCATCTGTGGTTGTACCAATGGTGGTACCTTTTATTAAAACACTCACTCCAGGCAAGGCATCTTTCTTATCATCAGTAACTTTTCCGGAAACTACAATAGGGGCAGCTTTTTGTCCGACCAGTGTACTTTCTTTTTGCTCAATCACACTTGTGATTTGTGCTTTTATAGCCGGTTCAGGATTTTTAGATAAGATTACTCTATCCTTTACCAGCTTAAACTGAATATCCAGTGTGGATAATACTTCTTTGAGAATGACATCCAGTTTCTCATTGGCGGCCTGTACAGACACCTTCTGATCAACATTAATGGAGTTTGGGCTATACACAAACCGAACCCTTGTTTGCGCCTGAATCTGTTTTAAAACATCGCGTAGCTCGGCATTTTTCACAGACAAAGAAACAGATTGGTCCAGTGTTTGACCCATTACAGTATTGGCAAAAGTAGTACATGTAAATACTGTAACCAATAAGGTTTGGGCAATAGCAATCCTGATTGTGGTTTGCAGAAAACCTACAATTCGTTTTTTCTTCATACATTTGAAAGGTTTGTTCGGATAAAATAGGTTGCGGACAAAGTCCTACCCTGGCGGGTAGTAACCAGCTGCCAATGCCCCCACATTGTCAGCTGGTTTTCAATCGCTGCGTACTCTCTCTTTTATTTTTACCTGAATGAGTATCTATTCTTCATAGGCAATGGTTTTAGTATATTGATGAGTAATAAAATCTTTTGTCTTGTTTCTACTGGTTCTTACCGGCAATTGCCCCCATAGAGTACAATATTTAATTCTTTGACTTCATAACTGGCACCTACTGACTGGCATATCATATCCAGACTTTCATACAGATCCAGGTCACTCAGATCACCCGTAAATGTGCATCGGTATACACCTTTGTTTATTGTATGAATAGGAATAGCATATGTTTTTTCCAGCTGGTCAAATACTTGTAATAAGGTATTCTCGTTAAAGATCAGATTGGCTGCAGCAGCTTCTTTGTTTATCACAATAGGATCTTCTACAATACTCACTGTCAAATCTTTGTCTTCATTAGTATAGGTAACCCGCTGATTGGGTGTCAGCACAACCTCTTCTTTTTGAGAAAGAAATTTCGGAAATAGTCCTTTCTCAGCTTTGGCAACACGTACCTTCCCTGTTACCACTACAACTTCACTTTCTGTATTTTTTTCCTGTTCCCGCACCCAGAAACTTGTTCCAACTACATGTACAAGTAATTGCTGGCTATGTACATAAAATGGTCGTTTGGTATCTTTGGTTACATTGAAAAATGCTTGTCCTTTCAGATATACATCTCTTCTATCTTTATCAAAAGTTCGGGAATACATAAGGCTGGCTCCTGATTCCAGTAATACATTACTTCCATCTGCTAGTGCTACCCTTAGTGGTTTTCCTGTTGTATTCACTGTTTGTACCTGATCAGACTGAGCAACAGATCCATACTGAGAAGTTCTATCTATATAGAACAAAAGTGCACCTGTTACCAATATCAATGCAACTACAGAAGCTGCAACCCATTGCAATCGCCGAAAGGGGTTGTAATCAGGCCTGGAAATAGGTATAACTGGCGTCTTAGGCTGATTGATTCTTTCTTTTACATCTTTCCACAATTTATCGTCCATAGCATCCAGTGTATCATTGGTGATACCTGGCAGATCCTCCTTATCCAATATCCCATACCATTGTTCTACTACACCCTTTTCCTCTTCAGTAGCGTCTCCTTTCAGATATCGTTTCAGTAATTGATGAAAGACTTTATGATTCACAGCTATGGATGTTAAAATGTGCTTATGTACCTATGTCAACAAAGTCCCCTCCTATCCCTAAACAGATTATTATTTTTTTTCCACTTTCTTTAAGAAACAAACTTAACCTACTGATTAACAAGGGAAATTGAAATGAATATTTTTAATTAGCGAAGGAATAATTAGAAGTGTAGAGAAAATACTTTCAGAGAAGATATGTTATAAATAGAGTTATTATCTTTTATTGGCATTAGCTTAGGAGAGTTTTTGTTTCCTTCTGGTTTGTTTCATTGTCTTTTATTCTGAAAGAAAAGAAGTAGAAGACAGAACAGCAAACAGTCCTTTTCCAGAAGCACCATATAAGCAGCCTACTTTATTGGCATAATATGTTAGTGATAAAACCTTGTTTGGGTACTATCACAAACCTGAACTTGGCTCAATTTGTCCCAACACAACGAACGTTGCTTTCAATCCAGGTCCGAACGGACGTTTGAACCAGTACCTTTATTTACAAATAAAAAGGTATAGGAAAAGGATTGACTCATTAGCTTGTTATAAGCGATTGTATTGCTTTTTTTGTTTATAATTATGCAAAAAAAGAAATCACCTGAACAGAAATAACAGTACAAATAGGATATAATCCTTCAAATGGACACGGATTTGTTTTAGTGACTGTGTAATATGATACTCTACTGCCTTTTCTGAGATGTTTAGCAAAGATGCGATCTCTTTTACAGAAAAATGCTCTACCCTACTTAGTTTAAATACCTCTCTGCTTTTGGGAGGTAGCAAAGCCATACCTTTTTCAATTGCCTGCGAAAGATCTGCAAGCATTACTAATTCTTCAGTGGTATGAGAAATAGAATCGTTATTGCCATGCTTGTAACTGACATACTTCTCATGCACCATTTGCGATTTATAATAATTAATAATCGTAAACTTTAGTGCACCAAATAAATACGAAGGTAATTGTCGGATAGTATTTTCGCTCCGCTTTTCCCATACATCTACAAATAAATTCTGTGTAAACTCTTCTGCTAATTCTTTATCATGCAGTTTTTTATAAGCTACCAGAAATACACTTCTCCAGTGACGTTTGTAGACTTCGCGAAAGGCATCCTGATCGTCTTGCAACTTCATCAGTTCCAATAACTCACTATCAGACAAATGAGAATAGTTCAAACTTGGCATCCCGCAAGATAGTTTGGATAGTTTATTGAGAAATGTAATTTCAGTATATCAGGGAGTCAGCTCAGAAACCTGTCAGGTATACCCAACAAGCATATATCCAATCTTTTATGACATGTTTTGCGCGTTGCCTTGTACATTCGTATCGTAGCTTAATCAGTAGCTAAACAAGAGTAAAGACCTATTGGACAACAATTCTACGAAATGCTATTGAAAAAAGAAAGCCATTTGTATAAAATCGATATAAAATTTTACCAACAAACGTATTATCCCAATATTCATTATTGCTTTTACAATAAACACAAAATTAATTTCGCTATTTCTATAAACAGAATCACATATTCATACTGTATTAGTACAATTCTCTATTTTATATATAGACAATAGTAAAATGTTACTTATTTGTATTTTTCCATGCCTTTATATTCTCCATACTCCTCTGTATACAAGGCAATAGGTAGAATAATACATACACTTTCCACTTATTCAAGTAAAATTTCCTGGTTAATACTATATAAAAATTCATTCAGGTTCTGCTGGTATTTCGAAAACACAAATAACAAATCAGACAGTCTTCGGATACATCTGTTTACCTCATCTTATTTAATCCACTAACAGTAAAGCACTTAGCAATAAGTATTTACTCCGAATATCAATTCAGTTGACTATTGCACATTCCAGTACTCTTTTGAATTCGTCTTTTGCTTATTCTGTTTTTTAACCTATCTCACAATCAGATCATGTCACGTTTCCTGCCTGTCTGCTGTCTGTGTATTCTTGTATGCTTTACACAATGTGGAATCAAAAGTGCTATTGGAGATATATTGGGCACTGCCAATAATGTCACTACCCAAGTGACGTCTGTTATTGATAATGCCATTGGTGATTTATCCAGTGAGTCTGCCAACTGGCGGGAAATCCTGCAAAAGGCAATCAATGATCTACCCAAAGATGTTCAGTCTACCATTCGAACAGAGATGACAGATTTGCTCAATAGGGCCATAGCAGCATCTGGTTCTGAAATACGTTGTGATGCAGATTTTTTTCGAAACAGGTTGATACAAGGCTTACAAAATATTAAGGCACAATTGCTGGGTAATCAGCCTCCTCCACTAGAACCACAGCTATGTACGGTAATTCCTCTGGCTATCGATATGGAACTGGACCCTTCACGAAGAAATAAGATTGAATTTTATGGATATGATTTTGACAAAGCGAAGATCAAAGTATTGCTTGAAAATGGAGGAGCACTTACAGATATTTCCTCTTTTATGGACCAGCCGACCCACTATCATATGACATTAAATCTGGGAGGCAATGGTGTAAACCTTACCGGAGCCAGTACACGGATTATTCTACAATGGAATGACCGAAATATCTCTTCCATAGGCATCCTCCAAAAAACAACTCCTATCTGTGAAGTCAAGACTTCTCCCAATATTTCGATATCTCCAATCTCTTTTATGCCTCCACATATAGGTTCAGGAGATCGGGAATTTGATGGAAACGGTCCGGATATATACTGCACTGTAAAGTTGGAAAATCAAGGCAATCGTGTAGATGCCGTTATCTATATGTCGGCCAAAGAAACAGAAGACGACTGGACAGAAGCAAGAGGGACTCAGAAATCAACTATTTATCAGGCAGATCCCGGCTGGCAAATCACAGAAATTATAGGACCTGTAGAAAGCAGTTACTCCTATCGAGATAATGACCATGAACTGGATAAATTTGCCGGTACTGGGCCTGTTCAAACGTATACATTCATGGGAGATGGCAAAGGAGATGATGTAGGGAGCAATACAAATGTAACGGTCAAACTAAATGCTTTACGAGTCACACTAAAGCAGACAGGCAATTGTGTAACAGATGTAGCTATAAAAAATGCGCTAAAATTTAAGTTGCTTGCGCCCAATAGGCTTAATCGTATCCGACAAATCAATCCACGATTGATTACGCCTACTCAATAGGTGAGTACGATCAGAGTTCTGATAGTTTTTCTTTGTAATGAGAACTCTGATGTTTTTCAAAAGTTATCAAAGTCCTGATAGTTTTCAACCTGGACTGTCAAAGGTCTCATTCAGAACTCCGCGTTTCCAATCACCCTCTGATTTTGCTGTAAAGATAAGGCACATCATTGGCATTCCGAAAGTTAGCCCACTTTTCACTAAACGTAACATAGCAGTTGGTTCGAAAATCACTCGTATAGAATACCTTTTCAATATTCTGAGCCACATTGGCAGTAAGATCGTTTTCAGTAAAGCTCACTGTTGATCTTCCAGATACCAGTGGCATATTGCCTCCCATCTTTTTAGTAAACTCTTCGTCTGTAGACTTTGCATTTTCACGAGTGATTTCTTCTTCATTACATGCCACATTACTTTTAGTCCCTGTGACTGAAAAATATTTTGCACAAACTCTCTTAACCACCTGACTGTAAGCCCTGAAAATAGTTCGAATATTTTTGGAGCAGGCTTGCCATTTTCGTATCTTCAGGGTATTAAAACAACCTAAAAATCAATTAGTGTAATTCTATGGCAAAGAAAACGTTAGCTTCAGCAATTCGCAAAAACAGATCTGACTATTACCGATTACTAGCTTTTGAAGCTCGTGAAAATGAACGGATTCATCACATGAAAAAACGGATTAAGCTACTTGCTGAAGATGAACAAACCTCTCGGGTCTTACAACTACATTTGACGGGTCTTTTACACCAACTACAAAATCAGAAAACAGAACTGGAACAGGCAGCACCTTCCAAAGAACGTGATAAAACGCTGAAAAAGGTTGAGAAGGAGTTCAAAGAGATTGATAAAAAGTATAAACGCAATGAACATCACCTGGCTGTGATAGAAAGCAAGAAAGATAAAGACAATGTGGCTAAACTGGTACTGAAAGAAGCCAAACGGGATGAAATCTGTGTCAGGGCTCAGGCTGCCTATGCTAACTGGAAATACTTTGAACAGCTGGAACAACAGGAAAATATTAATTTTGAGGCATTTGTAGCTCAACAGCAATCTAATATCGCAACACAAAGCACTACTTCTGCCAATAAGCAACTACAACAGCACACACGTATGCTTTCGGTTTTGCCTCAACAAACAACTCGTTCTGGATCGTTTAGTACTGTTTCCAACCAAACACGTCTTACTGACCTGGCTCGAATGCAACCATCCCAAAACCAACGAATTCGGTTGAAGCTTTGTCTTCAAGTACAAACAATCTAAATTGGTGTTTGTCAAAATGAGTTGTGATTCTTTGTACAAAAGATAGTATATCTTCTTCTGATAGTGTTTTGGGAAAATATTTCATTACCTCAGGATCTTGATTCATTTCTACAAATGGCTTACTATCCGCCTCCATCCATTTTCTCAGAAGTAGTCTGTCTGTAACCAGTGAATCCAAAATCATGATATAGTGTGTAAACAGTATCTTATTTCATACGAAGAATCACGTATATACTCTGTTCTCTAAAAATACTAGTATGTACTGCCTGCACAAAATCATTCACTTTCACAACCTATCTTCAGATTAAATTGTTATCTTGTGGAACCCAGCCAGATGTCCCATGAGTCAGAGCCCGATTGATTTGATTATGATCAAATCTGTGAAACAGATCCTAAAAGATCCAGAGATTCATTCTCTTTTTTGCGATTACATGCGGAATGTACTGGCGTATAAACAGATTTTTATTCTACCCTCTGAAATAAAACAGATAACCGAATGGGAGTTGATTCGGGAACGACTGGAAATAAGTCGTCAGCGACTAGACCTCACACTTCAGTTACACACTGAATTCTGCTCCATTTGTAAATTCATTATGCAGTTAGGGCGCTTACCCGTATCAGAGATCGATAGAATTCTTGATATTGTGGACATACGAAGGCGTTACAGACCCTAACCTCTGACAGCCTTACACTAGCTACAATCTGCCTATTTCAAGTTGATCTGTTTCATTGTTTATGTAATAAAACTCCGTTCAACAAAAAAGTGTATACTTTTTGAGTTTGACTCAGGAATTTCTGTAATTTACCAACATCTCTGCCATATGTATAGATAATCATACATTTTTGCAGGTCACTAAGTGGCTCTGGTATGTATCAAGGCTAAGATATGGTAACATCTCTGCAAGCATTCCAACTATATAACACCAATCACTAGGCACGGTATACTAAAATCAGTCCAACAGGATTTACTTACTCTTACAAACAATACACAACATCTATGAAAGGCCAAAAGAAAAAAAAAGAACAAGCCCCATCTGGTTATTCAAGTGAACGCAATGCAGATTCACAGTACGCAAAAATCAGACGGTTAATTAACAAAGAAAAGGACAAAGCCCCTCTGGATCAGGAAGACCTACCCGAAGATACAACTGATAGTGATGACAGTGATAACTAATACGGAAAACTCAGAAATTACTGTCTAATGGTGGTAGGAACATTTTGCTTTATGTAAGTGCTCACATAGAAAATGTTCCTACCATTAATAGTTAAAAATGTTGGGCCTTGCAATTAGAAGTTATACTTTTTTTAATCTTCTCCTTCTGCACTATTTTTCATTTTCATCAGTAAGGCATAAGCATTTTTAGTTACCAGTTTTGTGGTGGTGGTAATGCCTGGAGCATCTATCTGTTCAAGATCACCATTGGTATTACCCGGTACCACACGTTTCATATAAAATGTATTCTGCTCTTTTTCCTCAAATACATAAAAACTATTTTGCCAGCGTACCACAGCATCTTCATGCACAGTCAGAGCGGTTTTATTATTCACAGCTACTTCTGCATTCATAAACATACCGGGCAACAGAGTAGCATCAAACTGCTTAAAGTGGCAATGTATAGTAGCCATTCTATCCTGGTCCAGATGTTTACTAATCAGTAAAATTTCAGCTTCGTATTTTTTATCCGGATTCTCATTGTTGTAGGCTATCACTTTTTGTCCTACAGACAAATGATTAATGTCTTTCTCAAATACATTTAGTGCCAGATGTATATCTTCAGGGTTAACCAGTTCAAAGAGAACATCTGTTGGAGAAGTATATTTTCCAATGTTCACATTGACCTTTGTTACAAAACCATTTATAGGTGATATAATATTTACGGTTCTGGAAATGTTATCAGCGGTAAGCCGGTTAGGATTGAGTCCAATCAGTTCCAGTTTTTCAGCCAGAGCCCGTGTATTGATACGCTGGCTTTCCAATTCAGCTTTACTTTGCTGCAATACTTTATCACTACTTGCCTTACTGACATTGAGCTCCTGTTGACGTGCATATTCAGTGCTTGCCAACTGGAATTTTTCCTTAGCAGATAAATAATCTTGTTGCAGTTGAATAAACTGCATATCTTCCAATACACCCAGTACCTGTCCTTTTCGTACATGCATTCCGGGTAGAAGATCTGTCTTTCTCAAATAGCCACCCAAGGGAAAACTTACACTTACTGCACTTTGTGGAGGAACATCAATAGTACCTTGTAGCTGAAGTATACCATTCACCAGAGTGCTTTTGGGTGTACCTACTTCAATACCTGCATTTTTAATCTGTTCATCGGTTAGTTTTACTATACTGGTATCAGCAGGTGCTTGTTCAGAAGCTGCTTCTTTTGCGTTGTCCTGATTCTGACAAGCTGCTATTGTCAAAACAGCAAAAACGAAAATTATATATTTTTTCATAGTCTGCCTGTGTTTTATAAGTTCAGTAATTTTTGGGCCTGGATAACCGATTGATTATAACTATTAAGTATATCCAGGTATTCATTTTTAATTCCAATAGCTTGATCTACCAGAATTACCCATTGCAGGTAATCAATCTCCCCTCCGATAAACTGTGTGTCAGCGGTAGTAATGATAGTAGTAGCATTCTCTAGTGCCTGTTGCTGATAATATTCCAGACTGTTAGCATACTTCTGCACCTGTTCATAGGCAGTTTGCCATTCTGTCTGTAGTTGCGATAACCTGTAATCGCTTCGTTTCTGTGCTATCTCCCATTCTACTTTTGCAGCATTTATTTTAGCCGATTGTGCTCCAAAAAACAGAGGTATGCCAATACCAGCACTGACATAGCTAAATCGTCTGTTTGTTGGGAAATAGGTATCTTGCCCATTCACAATCTGATAACCAGCTATACTCTGGTTGTTATAGCTTACTATAAGATCAGGCAGAAGTCTGGATTTTTCGGCTCGCCATCTCCACTTAGCTGCTTCTGTCTGGTGTTGTGTAAGAGATACCTGAGGCAGTTGTTCCAGAGTAACCGCTTGATTGAAAGCAAAAGAAATGCGAACACTGTCCGTTACAGGCCGATACTGAGTATTGTCACCAAGCAACAGATTAAACTGGCGCATTGCGATAGTGATATCGGAAGAGATCATCCGCAACTGATTCGCTATCTGCTGACGATGAGACTGGGCAGTTGTTTTTTCCAAAATATTGGTCTCACCCGTCTTGAATCGCAGACTGGCTTTGGACTCAAACAACAGATAAATGCTGTCAGCATAGTGCAACAGCTTTTGTTTTTCATGCAGCCAAACCAGTTCGTAAAATAGCTGTCGCACATTGGCTTTTAGGTCAAGTTCTGTTAATCTGGTTTCGGCCTGTGCTGCCAGGTAATTTTCACGTAATGATTTCTTTTGATTACTGTATACAGACGGAAAACTGATCGACTGGCTAATGCCAAACCGGGTATCATTCTGTATACTATTCATTTGCCCATAATCAGCAGATAGTTGCGTTTTGGCCAGTTCAAAAGAGCTTTTCTGGCGTATACCTTCTGCTTTTTCATTCAGACGGGCACTCTGCATCTGTAGATTGTGTTCTACTGCCAGCGTTACAGCCTGATTAATACTGATTGGAGTAGTTGGGGTAGTCTGCCCATTAGCAGCTATAGCAACCAGGAATAACGCTATAGCAGCGACTACTGTCTGATTGGGCTTTGCTTTGGATTTGCCTTCAAACATCAGATACAAGGCTGGTAATACAAATAAGGTCAGCAAAGTAGCAGTGATCAAACCACCTATCACCACAGTAGCCAATGGACGTTGTACCTCTGCACCAGCTCCATTACTCAGTGCCATAGGCAAAAAACCCAATGAAGCCACGGCTGCTGTCATCAGAACTGGCCTCAAACGGTTGCGCGTTCCCTGCATCACCAACTGTAAAGTGTCCACTATCCTGTCTTCTTTTTTGAGGCGATTAAACTCTGAGATCAATACGATGCCATTTAATACAGCCACCCCAAACAAGGCAATAAAGCCCACCCCTGCTGAGATACTGAAAGGCATACCCCGCAAAGCCAGTGCAAACACACCTCCTATAGCAGATAACGGTATGGCTGTATAAATTAAAGCCCCTTCTTTTACAGAAGAAAAAGCAAAGTAAAGCATCACAAAAATGAGTAGCAGAGCCACAGGCACGGCAATGCTCAAACGTTGTTTGGCCTGTTGCAGGTTCTCAAATGCGCCACCATACGTAATAGTATAACCGGGTTCCAGTTTCACTTTCTGATTTATTTTCCGCTGGAGTTCTTCGACAATAGATTGCACATCACGTCCTCTTACATTGAAGCCAACAGTAATTCTGCGTTTAGCATTCTCTCGCTGAATCTGATTAGGGCCTTCTACTTCATCTATAGCAGCTACCTGATACAGTGGAATCTGATTCCCACGGGTAGTAGCAATCATCAGGTTTCTCACATCTGCAATATTCCTCCGTCCTTCACTCCCTACACGCACCACCAGATCAAATCGTTTCTCGCCTTCATAGATTTGTCCGGCAGCTGCTCCAGCGAAAGCAGCATTGACAGTACGATTTATCTCTTCAATATTTAACCCATATTTGGCAATCTCTGCCCTATTGTATCGAATAACCACCTGCGGCATACCTGTTACCTTTTCAACATACCAGTCTGCTGTTCCACCTACCGTTTTGCTGATAGTACCAATCTGTTCTGCATAACGGGCAAGTGTATTAAGGTCTTCGCCAAATACTTTACAAACCACATCCTGTTTGGCTCCTGTCATCAGTTCATTGAAACGCATTTGAACCGGAAACTGAAATCCTTGTGTCACACCAGGAATAGCATTCTGCACTGCTTCCGACATTTTGGAAGCCAGTTCAGGGAAGCTGCTGGCACTTGTCCATTCAGATTTGTCTTTCAGTACAATGATCATATCTCCTCCTTCGATAGGCATAGGATCGGTAGGGATTTCGGCACTCCCCACACGTGATACAATCTTTTCTATTTCTGGAAACTTCTTCTCCAGCACCTCTCCTATCTGTTGAAAACTCTTGATAGTAGTAGACAAATTGGTTCCTACCAGAAGCCGCGTTTCTACTGCAAAATCTCCTTCTTCCAGTTGGGGAATAAACTCTCCTCCCATGTTGGAAAAGATAACTACAGCCAATGCAAATAATCCAAATGCAGACAAAACCAATGTCTTCCGAAATTGTAGTGCTTTCCCCAACAACCGTTGATACAGGTTTTCAAGTTTGTCCATTACTCTGTCAGAAATCGTTGGCTTATGAGATAGCTTTTTGCTGATGAAAAGTGAGCTAATCATCGGTACATAGGTAAGCGAAAGAATAAAAGCTCCCATAATGGCAAAAACTACTGTCTGTGCCATAGGTTTGAACATCTTTCCTTCGATCCCTTCCAATGAAAGAATAGGCAGATATACAATCAGGATAATAATCTGTCCAAATACGGCAGCATTCATCATTCGCGAAGCGGAACCTGCTACTTCCAGATTAAGTTCCTCCTGAGAAAGTGTATTGACATGCTGGTATCTTTTTGAGAAATGCAGGTGATGCAGAATAGCCTCTACGATGATTACAGCGCCATCAACAATCAATCCAAAATCCAGTGCACCCAGACTCATCAGGTTGCCACTCACGCCAAATGTATTCATCATGATAATGGCAAAGAGCATAGCCAGTGGAATCACCGAAGCTACAATCAATCCTGCCCGCAGATTACCCAGGAAGATTACCAGCACAAAAATCACAATCAACGCCCCTTCCATTAAATTATGTTCTACTGTGCCAATGGCGTTATTTACCATTTTGGTACGATCCAAAAAAGGCTCAATCACAAGTCCAGCAGGTAGTGTCTTCCGGATTTCCTCAATACGTTGTTTTACATTCTGGATTACCTCAGAGGAATTCTCTCCTTTCAGCATCATCACAATAGCACCCACTACTTCACCATTGGGATAAAAAGTTAAGGCACCATAGCGGGTAGCAGCCCCTAAACGTATAGCTGCTACATTTTTTATAAGTACAGGTGTCCCATCGGTTGTGTTTTTAACAACAATATTCTCAATATCAGCAATACTTCCGGCAAGTCCCTCACTGCGGATATACATAACTGTAGGTCCTTTTTCTATATAGGCGCCACCTGTATTCTGGTTATTCGTCTTCAGGGCATTGAATACATCAGAAATAGTCAATCCAAGTGATTTTAACTGATAGGGATTGATAGCTACCTCATATTGTTTTAGTTCACCTCCAAACGTTGAGACATCCGCAACCCCTTTTGTTCCCAGTAACTGCCGACGTACAATCCAATCCTGAATCGTACGCAGATCAGCCAATGAATACTTGTCTTCATATCCATTCTTTGGGCGAAGGACATACTGGTAGATTTCACCCAGGCCTGTAGACACAGGTGCCAGTTCGGGCTTGCGGGCGTTTTCATTGATTTCTATTTGTTGCAGGCGTTCAGTTACCTGCTGACGTGCCCAGTAAATATCTGCATCGTCCTCAAAGACCACACTAATCAGCGACAATCCAAAACGGGACAAACTACGGCTTTCTTTCAGGTGTGGTATATTACTGATGGCTTGTTCAATAGGAAATGTAATCAGTCTCTCTACATCCTGTGCACCCAATGCAGGAGCTGTAGTAATAATCTGTACCTGATTGTTGGTAATGTCAGGTACGGCATCTATAGGCAATCGGCTCACTTCATATACACCGTAGACAATCCAGAGTGCAATGAACAAGCCAACAATCAGTTTATTCTTAACTGAAAATTGAATGATCTTATCAAGCATGGTTTGATGAATAGTAAATTGCAGAAAAGCGTGTATAGCTATGCGACCTCTGCTCTGAGCTGAATGTTCCAGAACAAAATAGCCTACATAACCCAACACACGAAAATGGTTGGAGACAGAATGATTAAAGACTGAGAACAACAAAGCTGTAATCACAGTCAGTAGCCACTATCCTGAATACCAGAAAATTACCTCTATCAAAGAGTACTAAAACTGCAATTTACGCACATGGAGGCCTGAATGGGGCAGGTAGGCTGGGATCTGGATGAAACTGGGACTTGTATGCAGGTTCATCTTTGGGGAGAATTTGTATAAATGTCTGGTTATACGATATACGCACAGGAGGCATAAACAAGACCTGTTGCGAATGGGTATTGATCTTTTTAAAAGGCAATTGCATATCCCGATCATTGTCCTGATCATTCATATCTTCTCCCCAATAGTGCATAGACAGAAAATCAAACAAGCTAATGTTTTGATCCCGTTGTTTATGCTCTTCATAATGCTGGAAGAAGACAGGAAGTTTCAGAAACTGATCTAATAACGAACTATCCGTTATCAGTAAAAGGATCAATATGTGAAGACATAATTTTCTCACAAATGCAAAAATAACTTTTAATTCAGCTTAGGCAAAATATTTATATACAAACTTCCTCTTTGGCTCCTATTGCCCATATTAACAAATATATAACTCAAAATAGTTAAAACTCACACATATTTACACCCACACTCTTTACAGAATCAGATTTACAAAAAAGTAAAACAGGATGAGTAACTACTATCTAATATTCTCACAATGGCTAATTATATTAATTCTAAACAAATGGCTGACAATCAATACATAGATTTTTATCTAAAAAAATCCTATGTAGATATTACATCTGTAAGGACTTATCGAAATCTCAGGTTACTACCTAGTATAGGAACCTATTAATAGTAACAGATCACCTTTCGTATGAATCCATTTCTGCATCACTTATTATATTTTCTTAAACCAAAAGAAAAATACCAGGAACGTTCCCTGCGTGCAGTAATTGTTTATCAGTTTCTGGTTATATGTATGGGTGTGTTTTTTCTGGCAGCGAGTGTTGATTATATTCTAGGTATATACTGGTTGGGAGTGCTGAGTACAGGCTGGGTTTGCTTATTCCTCGGACTTTTGTATATGCACTATAAGGGATTCTATCATTGGATTACATCTATTGCCATTATAGCCATCAATTTCCTTATTTTTATTCATGATGCCTTTTATGGTGTTTTGGCAGGTGTTTCTTACTTCTTCTTTCCCCTTCTGTTTGCTGTATTCTCAACAATCACATTTAAAAACAAAAACTTCTTTTATTTCCATCTGCTTCTCACCATTATCTGCTGGTTTACAACGGAGATAACAGAACACTCTTTGCTTTTATATACTGGATTCTCAGTAGATACACTTCACAAAGTACATATATTCTGTATGGTGCTGGCGCTAATCGCTACATTGTGTTTTGTCTATTTCATTTTTGCCCAAATACGCCACAATGCAGTAATACAGGAACGGGAACGTCTGAAAAAAGTGGTAGACAACAATAACCAATATATTATTCTTGTTGATACCAATAGAAAAATAGAACTTTTCAATAAAAGGTTTTATGACTTTTATAGAGAAGAATACCATATAACACTGGAAGCAGGAAAAGACTACATTTCCTATATCCATCCATACAATCTGGTGGGGTTTGAAGAAGGATTTAGAAATGCGATGACAGGAACTATTTTTCAGAAGGATATTCTCTTTCAGAAAAGTACGGAAACCACGTGGATGACTGCTCACTTTGTACCTATCAGTAACAAAGACAATGAGGTAGTCAGTGTAGCCATCTCGTTACTGGATATATCAGAAAGAAAGAACTTTGAAAGAAGTTTGCAGGAAACCAACAACAAACTACAACAGGCAAATCAGGAATTAGATCAGTTTATTTACAGATCTTCTCATGATATGAGAACACCCATTGCCTCAACTATGGGATTACTGGATCTGTTGGAAGATGAAGCAGATGAAACCGAACGACAGTCATATATTGCTCTTATTCATAAAAACACCTACAAACTGGATCAATTGCTGATTGATATTGCTCAGTATGTAAAAATAAAACATCAAAAGATTGCATCTACCTCTATCCATTTTCCGGGACTCGTTCAGACTATTGTGAATGATATCAAGCAAAAAACAAAAGATGACACTATTCACTTTCAGTTAGATATCAGACAGACAGATACATTCTACAGTGATGAGGAGCGTATACGGTCAATCATTACCCATCTGGTATCGAATGCTGTTGCTTACCGGAATACATCCATTCAGTCTCAGATATCCCTTACTGTTGATGTTTCGGATAAGGTTAAAATCTTTATCAAGGATAATGGGATTGGGATTGAAGAAGAGTACCAGCACAAAATTTTTGATATGTTCTTTAAGGCATCCATACAATCTACCGGATCTGGTTTGGGGCTCTACACAGTAAAAGAAGCTGTACGAACACTTGGCGGGTTTATTCATATGCAATCTGTAGCAGGTGCAGGTACCTCCTTTATGGTTGAAATTCCCAACCAGAAGATTTTCAGACAACCCCGAAAGAAAGTAAAAAAGTCTCCCCAACAAGTATCAACTCTCTCTTATAATCAGTAACTCTATCAAAACTCACTCTATTAACTCTTCTTATTCTCACAAATACATTATCTTACTTGCTAACTGTAGTTACCGTTCAGAATATCAATAGAAAGTGATGCAACCATTCAGACACAATATGTGTCCTGATAGCATTACATAGTACTCATAATAAAGTCTTTACACTTTGTTATTTTTCATTGCCCATACAAAGTTGAGCAGCTTCAGAATTTCATAAATCATTCAGGAGTTAACATATCTTCTGTCGTTTTTCTATTTTTTAAAACAGAGGAAAATACTCTCCGAACAAAATCACATGAGAGAGTCTACTTTTTACTATGGCAAAGATCTACTGTTTTCTATTTCTGCTATTTTCTTTTACCCACTGCTTTGCCCAAAAAGAATCTTCTTTCTGGCTTAGTCAATATTATGGATTGAACTTTGGGCAGTTTCCTCCTACCACTATACCACCTGCTCCAGGAAGCTCTTATCATGTAAATCGCGCTTCTGTAGCGGATGCATCTGGTAACTTGCTTTTTTCTACAGATGGGATGAGCTATTTTGATAAAACCGGACAGGTAATGCCTAACGGACAAGGCATTTCTGTAACCTGGGGCACTACTTACCTACCTGTTATTATTGCTCCGGTTCCTGGCAGTACTACCCAGTACTATAGTTTTATGGTTCGGCAACCATTAAGTACTACACAGGCAGATTATGACACCAAGCTACGCTACTCTCTCATCGATATGAGTCTTAATAACGGCAAAGGAGATGTAGTACAAAAAGATGTAGCTATTGCAGATACGCAACATGATGGTTTTACACTAATCAAAACACCCGATGACCCCAACTATTGGCTTATTTCCCAAAGCATGTTTGGAGATACACTGAACGCCTATCGGATAAACCAGCAAGGCATTGCCAAAATACCTGTTAAAACAGAACACCTCCGAAGTTTTGGAGATGTAAACTTTGACGGAAATTTTCTAAAAGCGTCTCCTGATGGACGATTTTTAACTCTTTCTGTAGCATCAGCAATGAACTTAAATACTGAGAATAAGAATATACTCCAGGTATTACGTTTCGATAATCAAACAGGCCATTTTACTCCTTTTCGACAGCTTAGTCGCTCTGGCACTATCAATTCGAATCCATCCATTCAAACTTATTTACAAAGTACAACTGAGTTTTCTGCAGACAGTCGGTTTTTGTATGTGGTGGAGGATAGTGTGTATCTCTATATCGCTAATCAGAATTCGGTTCAGGTCACCAGCAACAAAACGCTTGTCTGTTATGATCTGGCAGCTTCTAATGCTACCTTTTTTGATCAATCACGTCAGGTACTATTCAAATTCCCGGAAGCACCTTACGACCTTTTAGCTTTTATGCAATTAACACCACAGAAGAAAATTGTTATATCAGATGTCACCGATATTGATTTTGGAATAGCGAAAGCATTCTCTGTCATACAAAATCCTAGTGCATGTACAATAGCTCAAAAAGGTTTTTCTTATCAGACAATACCGGCAGGAAACAGTATTGCAAGCATACTACCAGTATTTCCTCCCTGGTATTTTCATGAACCTTCCACTGAAGATAACTTTGCCGGACCAGATGCATTGGTATGTAATCACCAATCTCTAAAGCTAGGCACTACCCCTCGTCCTAACTATACGTATAATTGGCAACCTACTGGGTTAGTAAGCAATGCCAATACAGCCAATCCAACCTATCAACCCTCTATTCCAACTACCAGTGCGAACGATACAGTTCGGTTTTATGCAAAGATGACTGATCTGACTGGTTGTGTCTACTATGATTCGGTGCAGGTAATTGTTAAAGGAGTGAATACATGGAAGATACAGGGGAGCCGATCTGTATGCCCGGGTGTGAAAGGTGTATCCTACTGGATTGAAGATAAGTGGAAAGGAAAACAGATTACCTGGCAGGTACAAGGTGGCACGATTGTATCGGGACAGAACACAGATACCATACGTGTGGATTGGAATACATCCAACTTACAAGCTTCTGTATCAGCGATCTCTATCAATACAAATGGGTGTCAGGATAACATAAATCCGTTTCCAGTTAAGGTATTTAAATTTTTAGAAACTGAACAACCCAAAGGACGCGACACGTTATTGTGTAGTCAATGGATTGAAACGTATCGCATTCTACCTACCAATGGTTCTGTATACGACTGGCAGGTGATTAATGGACAGGTCATTGCCGGACAAGGATCGGCACAGGTTACCATTCGCTGGGAACCAACCATGCAGGCTGGCAAGGTATGGATCAATGAAAGTGTGAATACAGCTTTGGAGATTTGTTTTGGTCGTTCGGATACACTTACAGTCATAAATCCAAAAACAGTGGGCAATGAAAATGTTCACTTGTACAATGTGAGTGGCGTGTTGAACCAACCCAGTCAGTTAAAACTGCAATATGTTATTCAAAAACAGCCCTTTTATCTCCCTGAAGTGCTGATACAGACTAGAATCCTGGGGCAACTCAACTGGCAAAATGCAGGTACAACAACTACCAATAGCCAAACAACATTCATTACTAATCAACCACTGGATAGCCTGGTTTCAGAATACCGCCTGGTGGCATTTACTATCTGTGGAGACTCTGCTATATCTGAAATACACCGCAACATTCTGTTACAAGGAACAGGAATAGAAACAGGCAAGAAGATAGCACTGACCTGGAGTCCGTATACAACCTGGTCAGGAGGAATCGCCTCCTATGAGGTCCTCAGGAAACTGGATGATCAGTCTGACTTTTCAACTCTTACTACTTCTACTCAGTCTCAGGCAACTCTACCCGGTACAACAGAAGGATTCCAGTATTGTTTTTATGTGACAGGTCAGTCTACTAGTGGAGCCTATCAGTCCTTATCCAATCAACTATGTCTCACGTTTGAAAACCCACTATTTATACCTAATGTCATCACTCCGGATGGTGATGGAAAAAATGACACCTGGCATCCTGAGCCGTTAAATCTCTATTCTGCTAACCAGGTACGTATTGTGAATCAATGGGGTATTAAAGTTTTTGAAGCCAGAGACTATCAGGGTGACTGGGGCGCGGCCAATTTGCCATCTGGAGTATATTACTATGAGTTTGTAGCTACTGAACGGAAGCAGGCTTTTAAAGGCTTTTTGCAGGTATTTAAGTAAATTCTATCATCTGCCTACCAAAAAGTTGTATCCTACTCCTTTAATGGTGATTATCTGGACAGAGGTGTCTTCTTTCAGGTAATCACGCAACTTGGTAATATATACATCCAGATTACGGGAATTGAAAAAGGAATCATCGTCCCATACCCGTAACAGAATCTCTTTGCGGTTAACGGTAAAATTCTGATTTTCGGCCAGAATAGACAACAGTTCAGTTTCTCTATATGAAAGCTTCCTCAGCTTGTCGCCCAGCTTCAATTCGTATCGTTGTGGGTTAAACTCGTATCGGCCAATAGAGATGGTTTGAGAGGAAACCTGGCTTTTCCGGTAGGTTATCTGCAATAGATTTTGCATACGAACAATCAACTCTTCCATACTGAATGGCTTTTTGATGTAATCGTTTCCTCCTGCCTGAAATCCTTTCAGTAAGTCTTCCGTTTGTGTTTTGGCTGTCAGGAATAGAATAGGAATCTGGGGATTCTTTTGCCGGATGGAAGTAGCCACTTCATAGCCATCTTTGTTTGGCAACATAATATCCAGTACACAAATATCTGGTTTGTATTCTTCAAACAAACGAGATACCAGTTGACCATCTGCCACCATACAGACATCAAACGACCGGCTTTCGAGGCTTTCTTTTACGATTTTACCCAGAAACGGCTCGTCTTCTACATATAACACCTTAGTTTTCTGCATATACTTTGGGTAGATAAATGGTAAAACAACTGCCTTTGTTGGGTTCGCTTTGTACTTTTATTTGTCCGTTGTGCTTTTCAATTACCTGATTCACATAATTTAGTCCCAGGCCGTACCCCTTGGCATTGTGTACATCACCTGTAGGAACACGAAAGAACTTCTCGAAGATCTTATGTTGGAACTCCATTGCGATTCCGATACCATCATCCTGTACAGATACTTCAATCTTATCCCATAACTCCCGTAAAAGAATGGTAATAGAGGGCTGTTTACGGGTATACTTTAATGCATTGTCTATCAGATTGTATACTACATTAACCAGATGAACTGTATCACCTCTCACTGAAAATATGTTTCCTTCTCTGGTAAATACAACCTCAGCACCCAGCTTTTCATATTGCAACTGCATGGATTGTTGTACCTGTTCAATCAGTTTTTCCATATCTATGGTATCCCACTGAATATCGACTCCACTGTTTTCAAATACAGCCGTCTTCAATATCTTATCTACCATGATATTGAGTCGATTCAATTCCTGACGGGATATTTCCAGGTATTCTTTGGTTTGAGTAGGGTCTTGTAATACGTTAAAGTTTCTCAATGCCTCGATGGCAATACCTACTGTGGTAATAGGTGTTTTGAGTTCATGTGTAATATTACTGATGAAGTCATTTTTCAGCTGATTGAGGCGTTTCTGTCGTTGGAAGTTGCGGTAAATCAGAAAGAACGAGAAAGAGGTAATCAGTGTCAGAAAAACAGAAAATATCAGTTGAGGTAGACTATGGCGAAACAGATACATTCTGTATTCAGGAAAATAAGCCATGTAATTTGTTCGGCTTGGGAATCCTACAAATAATTCTGTTTGTATACCTGTGGCTTTGGTTGAAGGTCTACCAGCAGGCAATCGGAGTACCTGAAAAGGTAAGTCAATATTGGCCTTAATTAGTGACTGATGATAGGGTTTCGCAATAGCACCAACCGGAATAGAATCTATATCCAGTTTAACCAAAAAATTATAATTCCCATTTTTCTTTCGTAGTGCACCAATATTCTCTGCTATACTTCCCAATACTTTCTCTGAAGAGTCCAAACGCTGATCAGAACTGATAAAAATCTTTACCTGGGTCTTATCGGGTAATGTATCCATCACAGAACTGACGCCTCTCATACGATGATTTTGAATCAATACCCTTTCCGATCTGTGTTCAAATTCCAAAGAAGGCTGTCCTGCTGGTACCAGAGACGGGCTGACACGGTGAACAATCGTATCTGCTTTAATGAGCTTCATATTTTTTCGAACCACAGAATCCTGAAGATCCATCATCGTAGTGCGGAAAAGAGTATTTGCGTCCTTGTATAGGATTTCGTATTGCTCGTTATAGACTTTCTGCAGCCAGATAATCTGAAACAGCAGCAACAGCCCAAGACTACTGCTCATCAGCAAGATGGAAAGATATGACCGTTTGGAATGTTTCATACTAGGACAAATGTACATGCTAATCATCAATATAAGGATTTCCTTTAACCTTAATTAACATTGTTTTCAGGTTCGTTAACCATACTTGTACTACAAGCACAATAGCTTTGTCCAAACAAAACAAGTCCACTATGAAAAAGCTATTTCTTCTGATTACTCTTGGGATCACTCTAACCAGCTTTGGGCAGAACCAGGAGGGTGTTATTACCTATGCCGTCACTGTTAAAATCATGCTTCCTCCAGGACAGGCACCTGCCAATATGCCACCACCACCGGTATTTAAAAATCAGCTTCTGTTTACAGGTCAGGAATCACTTTACAAAACCCTTGAGGAAGATAATGAAGAGGAAGAAGAAAACAATGGAGGCATGAGAATCAAGATTAATCGTCCTATAGTAGAGGTATATACCAATCAAAAAAGCCATCAGAAGGTTACCCAACGAGAATTTCTGGGCAAACAATATCTTATCTCAGATACTCTTAAGAACATACCCTGGCAACTAAGCGATCAGACCAAACAAATCCAGGGTATCCCCTGCAAAAAAGCTACCTATTACAATGCTGAACGAAAACGCAATCTCACAGCCTGGTATGCAGAAAATATTTATCTGTCATCAGGTCCGGATGGATATTCAGGCTTACCAGGTCTGATTCTGGAACTGGATTCCAACAATGGCGAAATGCTTGCTACTGCAACTAAAATAGAATTACGAAAACTCACAAAAGATGAACTCGTGAAAGCACCTGTCAAAGGAAAGCCAATCACAGAAAATGAATTCCGCAAGATGCAGGACGACCGTATGCGGGAAATGGAACAACAGGGTGGCAACGTCCGTATTTTCCGGAATTAACAAACCTCTTACCTATAAATTAGTATAGAGCAGCGGACTTCGCTGCTTTTTTGTTTGTAAGCCTATAGTATACCATGCTATTTTATAGGTCAAAAATCAGCATTGTACATAGTTGTAGTCAAACCCACTGATTGAGTATACTTTCGTTCAGGCAGATTACTACATATAAATCTATACATGAATGGATCAAAAGCTTATCCATTACGTTATCTTGATAAAAAATAGTTTACCGTGAACTCACTCCAAGATTGCTGGTGGACAGATTTCATCACAAAAAAGTTTTTGCATAGAACAAACCGTAAGATTATTATTTTAGCGAAATTCTACCTGTTGGAGGTTTGTATTAATCAACTAGAAATAGTGTATTACATCCAGTAAAAATTGTATTTTATGCACTATTTTTTAGCTCTTTTTGGTGCATACCATGAACTAAAAAATAAGCTAAAAAAACGGTATTTTTAGCTCATTTCTGGCTCACTTCTGGCTTACTCAACCTCCCGCAGAAAGGCACACAACAAGCTATAATTCAACAAGATAATCAATGTTTTTTAGCTTATTTTTTAGTTCATTTTTAGTACACTCACTATTTTTCTGTTTTTTGGTTCACAGTTTCTCTCTCCTATAGGAGAGAGAAACTGTGAACCAAAAAATGTATCAGAGTAAACTATAAACAGGTAGGTTTGTATACTTGATAGACTCCATAGTAAAAGTTGATGATGCTTTATTATATTGTCTATAGGCTACTGATTCATTAAATCAGAAATTTATATCTTTGTCTGTAATATCCATCCTATTTCTAACTTTACAATCTATACACCATTTTATGAGACACATCTCAATGTTCTTTAGCATTTGCAATAACAACATGAGTCATCCCGAATATTGAGGAAAAGAATAGCCTTTAGAAAAAGAGAAGCAAAGGAGTTACAAAGAGAGTTGCAATACCTTAAATCGCGAGTGGTGGTGTAGGTGTGTAGGCAATCTTTTCTCCGCGAGGTTGGCCTTTGGCCTGCGGGGGGAAGGATCGGAGAAAAGTGTCCTTTTTTGCTTACTTTTTTGGACAAGCAAAAAAGTAAGAGGCTACAAGAAGAGTGATGTAAGAGACAATAAACCAAGCTAGAGAAAGGCAAGCAAGGCGATAAGAAGAGAAATGCTCTGGACTATAAACCTACTCTGGAAGAGAGATTGCTTAAAAATTAACCAACGCCTATACTCTTTTCAAAAGAATAGACGCTGGTAAAAATCACATCCCAAATTCGGGATGACTCATGTTATTTTCCTGTCATCTATCCCCTCCGTATCCGCATCATACCGCGCCCTCCGGCTGTAGGGTTGAAGGCCTTGTTTAAAGAGTACGTAAAGCTTAGCATAAAATATCTACCTAGCGAACTAATGCGTTCCTGTTCCAGATAGTTAACCGAAGATCGCTGATTTACCCCTAGTGAACGATCCAGCAGGTTTATACAGGAGATTTTTAGTTCACCCCGTTTGTTCTTCAGAAATAATCGGGAAAGCGATACATTCCATACAGGCACCTGCTGATTAAAGGCATTGGTTAAACTATGGTATATATAATAGTTCAATGTTGTATTCAGCTGAAAGTTCTTTAGCCAGGTCGCATTTGCCTCAACAGTGTAGGTTTCATTCAGGAAAGCCTGATTTTGGTCTTTGTTAAATTCATACTTAGTCTGCTGGTAGCTCACATTGGCACCCAGAGAAAGATCAAGGATTTCCTTAAAACGGTAGTCATAAAAAATATTCCCACCCTGAGTATACTGTTCTACTCCACTTTGCTGATCATTCAATACATTCACGCCTTTGTTGTATGTCATGGAAGTACCGAGATTGATCCTGCTATTGATAGGTTTAATTCTAAAGCCAAAAGAAGCATCAGCCATTGCACTCAGGTACTCCTTTGTGTTCACAGGCATCACTGTTCTTACCAGATTTGCATCAACGCCCTGGGCATAGACAATCTTATTGGTTGTATAAACAATATTTGCCATTGAGAAAAAGCTGGAAAAGTTAGCCGGGTTAAAGGCTATATAGTTTGCCCGCCAGCGATGCGAATACTCCGGACGTAATCTCGGATTACCCATAGAAATATTAAGCGGATCAGAATTATCGATGACAGGTTGTAACTGTGTAAGAGAAGGTTCTTGTACATCGGTTTCATACCCAAAAGAAAGATGACGACTTGTCGAAAAATCATAATTCAGGCGGACTACTGGTAACAGATTCTGGAATGTACGATTAATGGAAGTATCTCTGGAAAGCAACTGTCCATTGAGTACAGACTGTTGTCCGTTAAGTCCGATAGCAAAGCTGTATTTCTTCTGGTTTACCCGGAAGTTCATCCCGATACGATTGTACGTAAAATCACTTTTAAAATGATTACTCAGTAATGTATTCAGTGCTTCGTTTTCATTTTCAATATCATATACCTTACGATTGACAGCATTTTGCTTTTTCTGATAGGTATAATTGACTTCCAGGTATTTGCGTCGGGCAATAGGTTCGGTATAGGAGAAGTTCACACCATAACTGGTTGTCTGGCTGGTCTGTTCATTAGTTTGATGGATAGAAAACAGCTGTGTAGTATCCCCATAGAATGTATTCTGCGCCTGCAAATCACCTGTACTATTGCTTCCGGTATGTAACAGGTTCAGATTGCCGGAGATAGTTCTTCCTTTCTTACGAAAGCGATGGCGTAATAGCAGATTGGTATTCAGATTCAGTGCATCTCCATTCCGGTAGTTGATACGGTTGCTTTCATTTTGCAATGAATCCGATTCCTTAAAAGTCTGACTCTGGCTGTTTACACGACTGGTAGTCTGATTATAGCTTGCATAGGATGTCCATTTCAGCGAGTTTACAGAATCAAACTTGTGTTCAAGAGTCAGGTTCAGGCGGTGGTTGGTATTGTCATTATTCTGGTTGTTTTTCTGCAATGATGTAAAGGTTGAACCCGGATAAAAATTCTGACGGGTAAGGCTCTGTTCGAAGGTGTGATTGATCAGATTAAAGAAATAGCTTCCATTGAGTTCTGTCTTTTTAGAAGGTTGATTGTTGAAATTAATCCCACTGGCCCAGTTTTTCATAACCCCATAGACGTTATTTCCAAACGAAAGAGGTACTCCATCCGTATTGTCAGAGTTTACCTCAATCCGTACTGACCCTCCCGATGCCATTCGCTGAGCAGCTCCTGTAAAGTTGAGATAATCGTCCATGGAGAAGCCTTGCTGGTTTGTATTGTTCCCCATTCCCAGAAACGAAAACTGAGTCTTTTTATCAAAATAGTTATAGTTGGCCTTGGTTTCAAATCTCTGAGTAGTGCCACCTCCAGCCATAAAGGTCCCAAAGTTGAGTTTTTTGTCCTTATCTTTCAGTTCCAGGTTAATAGTCTTCTCCCGTTGTCCATCATCAATACCCGAAAAACTTGCCTGATCGGATTTCTTATCATACACCTGTACTTTGTCTATAGCATCAGCTGGCAGGTTACGGGTAGCAATTTTAGGATCACGCCCAAAAAACTCCTTTCCATTGACGGTGACCCGTTTTACAGTCTCACCCTGAGCTTTGACAGTTCCATCGCTTTGCACTTCTATACCTGGCATTTTTTTAATCATGTCTTCTACTGTGCCATTGGGTTTGGTTTTAAACGACCCTGCATTGTACTCAATAGTATCTTTTTTGATCGTTACAGGTGTTCTCTCTCCTTTTATGGTCACTTCATCCAGTTCATTACTGACAGGTCGCATCCGGATTGACCCCAGATCCATGTCACTCGTACCATCCACTGCGATTTGCCGGATATAAGGCTTCAGACCAACAAATGTCACTTTGAAAAGATAACTTCCTACAGAAACACTTTTCAGTTCAAAACTCCCATTTTCCTCACTTCGTGTAAAGGATACCAGGGAAGAGTCTGTAGGCTGCATCAACATGATAGTGGCAAATTCGAGTGATTTGCCTGTGGTGTCTGTAACATTTCCTTTGACGGTGATTTTCTGAGCAAGCGCAGCCTGTGCCATCCAGCAAAGTATACCCATGCAAATAAGTTGTTTCATAGTTTGAAAGCGTTTTGTGTGCCTTCAAAAGTAGGATACTGGTTACAGGAGATAGGTTAATGGATATGGAAATAATGTTAATGAACGTTAATACAATTAGGCATTTGTTCGAGTGGATGCTTGCTCTAGCAGTTTCGTACTTCATCAAATAGAGAATAAGCCTGTAAATAGTCTTACTCAGCAACCAAAATCAGTCATTCCCCCATTATTTTTTCAGAAGTATGGCAAAAAATCAGAGATTTGAGAAACAAATCGGATATGTGTTCACCAGGCAGATAGATTGAGGAGAGTGGTTGATACCATTAGTTATACTTTCATCCAGAAACACATAATTTCCAGTTAACTTTCTGGTCGGCTTATGATTCAGCGTTTAACTATACAACAAAAAGGTCAACTGGCATTGACAGTCCTGTTGTTGTATTACCCTATATTCCTCTATTTGTTGGTTCCATTGCTTGGGCAAACGTGGCAATCATTACTGCCATTTCTTGTCACAGAGGGAATAGCTATATTTCTGGTTTATTTTTTCTGGATCAGCGTTTCCGAATGGATTCTTGAACGCCTGTTTAAAACCTTCGGACAGGATTTTTTGTCAGGCTTTAACATACCTGCGCTAATGCTCACGGTGTTCATCTGCCTTTTGCAATCCATTGCATTTATAGCTGTATACCGCAGTTGCGTAGGGGGAATTGACAAACTATTGCGCTGGTGGTTTGCATACGATTCGTTTATTCCTTTTCCTCTTCAGGGTTCAGAAGAAACCTCTCTGTTTTTTAAGCGATCCAGCAATGGATTTTTCCTGATGCTGATGCTGGCGGGTTTTTATCTGATTGCCAACAGAAAAACCACCCTTCAGATGGAAGAGATTTCGCTCAAAGCAGAGCGACTGGAGAAAGAAAATGTTCAGTCCCAGTTTGAAGCACTTAAAAATCAAGTCAATCCACATTTTTTATTCAATAGCTTGAGTATTCTCTCTTCACTGGTTTATGTCAGTGCTGATCTTTCCGAAAAATTTATTGACCAGCTTTCCAAAGCCTATCGCTATATTCTGGAACAAAAAGACAAAGAACGGGTGCTATTAAAAACAGAGATAGACTTTATTGAATCCTATGTATTTCTGTTAAAAATCCGCTTTGAAGAAAAATTCAAAGTTACTTTTGCTGTTCCACCTTCCTATCTGACACATTATGCCATTGCCCCTTTGACTCTGCAATTATTGGTAGAAAATGCAGTCAAGCACAATCAGATGTCAGAGGAGACTCCACTTCAGGTCTATATAGAGGTTGATCAGAATGATTTGGTAGTAAGAAACAATCTTCGCCCCCGTCCCCTTACAGAAGTTTCTACTGGAGTAGGATTACAAAACATCATCAACCGTTACGAATTGCTAAGTGAACGCAAAGTATGGGTAGGTGAATCAGAGAGCAATTTCATTGTCCGAATTCCACTTTTAATTCCTGAATAATATGTCATTTCTGTAAGGTATCCATTTTACACGCCTTATAATTTATGTATTATATCAGCTAATAAAATTGCTTTCTGGCAATCAATACCCACTCATTATCTGTACATTTCCAGAATATATATACCTATAGTTACAATCCAATTTTATAAGGCAGGTTGCCTGGTGGATATAATTAGTATAAAACCTATCTACAGAAATTGCTATTCTCATTGTTGTATAAGTATTCGGTCAGCAAAAAAAGGCATTTAGCTAGCCTAAATCGGGACTCAGCAAGATTCATTTAATCCTCCCCTCCCTCATCAGTACCTTTGTTCTGTCAGAAATAAAGATTTTATACCATCAGAAAACACACTCTTTTCCTGATAAAATCTGGCAATAGTACAGTTTTCTATGCCAATCAAACTGACAAAAACAGTTCCTTCTATCAATCCATTACAAAACAATATGCTATTCAGTGTAAACAACGATAATAAAATACGAAATATACTTTTAAGTGTAATTTCAGGAAGCATTCTTTTATCTGCCTGTTCCGGAGAGCAGAAGAGTCAGCAGGGAGCCAGTAATCAGGTATCTGCCTATCCGATCCTAAAACTGGAACCTCAAACGGCTCAGTTACATACTGACTTTCCAGCTACGATCAAGGGTACAGAAGATATTGAGATCCGACCCAAAATAGATGGGTATATTGAGAAAATCTATATTGATGAAGGAGCAACTGTACAGAAATCGCAGTTGCTCTTTACCATCAGCAATCCACAATATACACAGGATGTACACAATGCAGAGGCAGCCGTACTCAGTGCAGAAGCCCAGGTAAATACAGCCCAGCTTCAGTACGATAAAACCAAACCTCTTGTACAACGGGAGATTGTAAGCCCGCTTCAACTGGAGACTGCAGAGAACACACTAAAAACACAGAAGGCCCTATTGGCTCAGGCAAAAGCCTCATTGGCAACAGCCAGAACCAATCAGGGATATACCCGTGTGGTAAGTCCGGTAAGTGGAGTAGTAGGTACTATTCCATACAAAATAGGAAGCTATGTAAATAGCTCTACTAGTCAGCCGCTTACAATGGTTGCCAACATTTCAAAAGTCTATGCCTATTTCTCCATCAATGAGAAATGGGAGTTGTCATTTTTTCGCAATACCCCCGGAGAGACATTTGAGCAAAAACTCAAAAATATGCCTGCGGTGTCGCTGATTCTGTCAGATGGAACTACCTATCCACAAAGTGGGAGAATTGAAACTGTCAGTGGCTTGATCAACACAGAAACCGGATCGGCCAATGTACGTGCAGGTTTTGAAAACCCGACACGTATGCTACGGAGTGGCAGCAGTGCTACTATCCGCATTCCAACCGTGCTGGAAAATGCAATTATGATTCCACAGAAAGCTACTTATGAAATTCAGGGAAAACGGTTTGTGTATGTGTTACAGCCAGACCAGACAGTGAAAAGTGTAGAGATTCATGTAAACTCATTAACAACGGCTGATGCCTACGTGGTAGAGGAAGGTCTGAAAGCAGGTGATACCATTGTATCTGATGGAGTAGCAACCCTTACCGATGGCACCAAGATACAACCACAACTATCCTCTCAATCTTCTGTATCATCCGACAAGTAAGCTACAGCAGATTTTTTTGCATACGATCAGCCATATAAAACTGTGAAAAGAAAAATATGTTAAAACGATTCATAGAAAGACCTGTATTATCCACAGTCATATCCGTCATTATTGTCATACTGGGAATACTGGGTCTGATAACGTTACCGGTGTCTCAATATCCGGAAATCGCCCCTCCTACTGTACAGGTATCAGCCAGCTATCAGGGAGCCAATGCAGATGTGGTCATGAACAGCGTGATTATCCCGCTGGAAGAACAAATCAATGGGGTGGAGAATATGACCTATATGACGTCTACTGCCTCCAACGACGGAAGTGCCACTATTACTATTAATTTTAAGCTAGGCACCAATCCGGATATGGCAGCTGTAAACGTACAAAACCGGGTGGCACGTGCTAGCAGTTTGTTGCCAGCCGAAGTAACCAAAGCCGGTGTCATTACAGCCAAACGTCAGAGTAGTAACGTACTGATCTTTGGTTTAAAGAGTGACAACCCTGCTTACGACAATACCTTTCTGCAAAACTATGCCAACATCAACATTATCCCTCAAATCAAGCGGATCAATGGTGTGGGTGATGCCAGTGCATTTGGTAGCAGAGACTATGCCATGCGTATCTGGCTCAAACCGGACGTAATGGCCAGCTATGGACTTGTCCCTAACGATATTAACTCTGCACTGGCAGAACAAAACGTAGAAGCAGCTCCTGGTCAGTTTGGTGAACTGGGAAAACAAGCCTTCCAGTATACACTCAAATACAAAGGACGGCTCAAAAGCATCTCCGAGTTTGAGAATATCATTGTTCGATCCTCTTCTGGCGGTCAGGTGCTGCGACTGAAAGATATTGCCAAAATTGAACTGGGAGCACAAAGTTATTCCAGTTATAATAACATTGATGGTCAACCCGGTGTAGGGATTGCCATTAACCAGACAGCAGGGTCTAATGCACAGGAAGTAATCGAAGAGTCGCTGAAAGTACTGGATGCAGCATCCAAAACCTTTCCGAAAGGAATCACTTATGTGCAAATGGTCAATGTAAACGACTTTCTGGACGCCTCTATTGAGAAAGTTATTCATACATTGATCGAAGCTTTTATACTGGTGTTTCTGGTTGTGTTTATATTCCTGCAAGACTGGCGTTCTACCTTGATTCCTGCGATTTCTGTACCGGTTGCCATTGTGGGTACCTTCTTCTTCCTGAGTCTGTTTGGCTTTACGATAAACCTGCTTACGCTGTTTGCCCTGGTGCTGGCTATTGGTATTGTAGTGGATGATGCCATTGTGGTAGTGGAGGCTGTACACGCCAAACTGGATCAGGGATACTCTTCCGCTAAACGAGCCAGTATCGATGCAATGAGTGAAATTTCAGGTGCCATTATATCAATTACACTGGTCATGTCGGCAGTGTTTATTCCGGTGAGTTTTATCAGTGGTTCAGCCGGGGTATTTTACAAACAGTTTGGTCTTACACTAGCTATCTCCATTGTCCTGTCTGCTATCAACGCATTAACACTGAGTCCGGCTCTTTGTGCCATGTTTCTGAAACCTCATGCAAAGGATGATCATGGCAAAACCAACTTTCTGGATCGGTTCTATAAGGCATTTAATACATCCTTTAATGCTCTTACAGGAAAGTACCGCAAATCTGTTGTGTTCCTGGGAAAAAGAAAGTGGATACCCATAGGTATCATTGCAGTCTTTGCGGGTGTGTTTATCTATCTGATGAATACAACACCGAAAGGATTTGTGCCGAATGAAGACATGGGTGTTATTATGTCAGATATCAGCTTACCGCCTTCTGCCTCTATGGAACGCACGGAAGAAGTATTGAAGAAAGTAGAAAAGATAGCCCAGTCCATGCCGGAAGTAGAACATGTGCTGAAAGTGACAGGTCGGGGTATGATCAGTGGAACAGGTAGTAACTATGGTATGGTGATTATGCGGTTGAAAAACTGGGATCAGCGCAAAGACAAGAGACAGGCTGTACAGGCACTAGTAGGACAGCTTTTTGGGAAAACATCAGGTATCAAGGAAGCTAAAATTATCTTCTTTGCCCCTCCCACCATACAGGGTTTTGGTACCACCAACGGATTTGAGTTTCAGTTGCAGGATAAAACAGGGGGTGATGTAGCTAATCTGTATAAAGTAGGCCAGAACTTCATTGCAGCCTTATCCAAAAGATCAGAGATTCAATATGCCAGCACCTCTTTTAACCCCAATTTCCCACAATACAACATTGATGTGAATGTAGCAAAGGCAAAAGACGCAGGCCTTACAGTAGGTGATATTCTGAATACCATGCAGGGATATTATGGCGGGGTATATTCATCCAACTTTAATCAGTTTGGGAAACAATACCGGGTTATGTATCAGGCTGAACCTGCTTATCGTGACAATATGGAAAGCTTGAATAATATCCAGGTACGGAACTCCAATGGAACCATGGCTCCTATTAGTGAGTTTGTAACACTGACCAAAGTATACGGACCTCAGGCAATCAACCGGTTCAACCTGTTTACATCACTTACTATCAATGGCTCACCGAATGCAGGATACAGTTCAGGGGATGCGATTCAGGCTATAGAGGAAGTAGCAGCCCAAACACTACCTGTTGGCTATGGCTATGAGTTTTCAGGTATGACACGTGAAGAGATGTCAGCCGGAAGCCAGACCGTATATATATTCTTGCTCTGTCTGATATTTGTATACTTCCTGCTTAGTGCTCAATACGAAAGTTATATACTTCCCTTTGCGGTACTCTTATCCTTACCTATTGGTCTGGCAGGTACATTCATCTTTGCGACCATCTTTGATGTGAGCAACAATATCTATGTTCAGATTACACTGATTATGTTGATTGGATTGCTGGCTAAGAATGCCATTCTGATTGTAGAATTTGCACTCGAACGCCGACGTCAGGGCAAAGGGTTGATTGAAGCGGCAGCCGAAGGTGCTTTCGCGAGGTTCCGCCCTATTCTGATGACTTCGTTTGCCTTTATTCTGGGTCTTGTGCCTCTGATGCTGGCAACCGGAGCAGGTGCAACCGGAAACAAGTCTATCGGTACAGGGGCTGTGGGAGGTATGCTGATAGGTACACTGCTGGGGGTATTTGTGATCCCTGTGCTATTTATCATCTTCCAGGCATTGCAGGAAAAGATCAGTGGAGCTCCGCAACCTGAACTATTTCTGGAAGATACTACCGAGCCTCACTAGTCTGACAAGTAACCGAGACAATCAGACCAATGAAACAAAACAGAAAAACCATGATAAAACATAGTATATATACCCTGCTGGCTGCCCTGTTATGGTTAGGGGTGGCTTCCTGCAGGATCACCAAAACATACAAGACACCTGATCTGGAAGTAAGTGCAGACAGCCTTTTTCGGAAAACAGATGCAGATTCCACCTATCAGAGTGCAGCGTCAGATACCACCTCTATGGCTGATATTGCCTGGACTTCTCTTTTTACAGATCCCAATCTGCAGCATTTAATCAAAGAAGGACTGGACAAGAACCTGGATTTAAAAACAGCTATACAGGTCATTCAGGAATCGGAGGCGAGTTTTTTGCAAAGCAAATCAGCTTTGTTACCCACATTGCAGGCAGATATAAATGCAACCAAGGCCAAACAGTCCAAAGCAGCATTGAACTTTCCTTCCAGTGTAAACATCAACCTGAATACTACTACCTACAAGGCACAGCTTTCTACCAGTTGGGAAGCAGATATATGGGGTAAATTGAGCAGTGCCAAACGGGCATCCTATGCTACGTTACTTCAAAGCGAAGCAGCCAAACGGGCAGTTCAGACACAGCTTATTGCCAACATTGCCCTAAACTACTATAGCCTGCTGGCATTGGACAAGCAGCTGGCTATTACACAGCAAACGCTGGAAAAACGGATCGAAGATGTGGATGCGATGAAAGCCCTGAAAGAATCAGCAACGGTTACAGGTGCAGCCGTAGTACAAAGTGAAGCCAACCGCTATGCAGCAGAGGTGTCGATTCCGGATATAAAACAAAGCATACGGGAAACTGAGAATGCGCTGAGTATCCTGCTGGCACGAGCACCCGGACATATCGAACGGTCTACGCTGGATGCACAGCAGGTACAGGTGGATCTGAAAACAGGTATTGCCACTCAATTGTTGAAAAACCGTCCGGATGTGCAACAAGCCGAATATGCATTCAGAGCCTCGTTTGAAAACACCAATGTAGCAAGAGGTTATTTCTATCCATCGTTTACCATTACCGGTAGTGGTGGTCTGTCGACGTTAAAGCTGGAAAATTTCTTTGTTAGTTCGGTATTCTACAGCCTGGTAGGTGGACTTACCCAACCTATTTTTGCCCGGAATCAGAACAAGGCCCGCTTACGTATAGCCAAAGCTCAGCAGTTGGAGGCAATGTACAGCTTCCAGCAATCTTTACTGGTAGCAGGTCAGGAAGTTTCCAATGCTCTGTATTCATACCAGGCGGCAGCTGACAAGAAAATCTCCCGTGCCAAACAACTGGAAGCACTCGAAAAATCGGTAGAATTTACAAGAGCCTTGTTACAATACAGCTCCGAAACAAACTATACAGATGTACTTACGTCTGAGCAAAGTCTGTTAGCCGCTCAGCTAAGTGGCATCAATGACAACCTTCAGCAGTTGCAGGCGGTAGTAAATCTATACCGTGCTCTGGGTGGAGGATTGAAATAAAAAATAAAAGCTAGTCTTAGCTTATACAGATACGTTGTTGTGGAAAACAGCGAAGGGGCTATAAACGAATAGCAAAAACCAGAAAACGTTACGGGCACTGCCTGTAACGTTTTTTATTATCTTTTTATTTATAGAATTTACCAATAACCTCTGTACCCCTGTGGGGTTAAGTGAACGGGATGTATTCTCATCAATCCAATTCTTCATAAATTTCTCCAAATGAACTGGGTTGTATCCTTTAAATGTCAAATAGTACTTGTAGATTTTGCTCCTGCATAAATAACAAACTCAGGTTTAAGTTGAATTCTATCCGTTGTATGCAAATTGATTTTCTGTAAGCTACTTATTAAATGAAGGGTATCTACGTATTTATTTACTGCCATTCGGAAATACATATCTACCCGAATTGTATGTAAATTCTCACTTCTTTTCCTGTTAGGTATCCAAACTTTAGCCTCACTAAACATTTTCAAAGAATCCGTATTTACAAGATAAACTACTGTATCTCTTGTCAAACTGCCTTTATCATAATATTGAGTAGGTTCAAAATCATTAATAATCAGATAATCAACAAAAGGCCAGTATCTACAAGATTCTAAAAGTAGAGCTATAGCTAATAGTAGAAATATATTTTTCATGTATATTATTTTGTAAAACTGTAACCCAAAGTCTTATAATTCATAGTTGAATGGTTCCATTGCTTACCTCGAAACTACCACAAAACCATTTCTATGAAATAAACTCAAGCAGTATTAGGTATTATTCACACACTCTTATATTCAATATATTGCAATAATTTTTCAAATTACAGCTATAAATCAACCAATTACATCAAAACAAATAAAATACATCTACATTTAAGAACGTTAAAGGTCAAAAACCCACAAACAATATACCAATCCTTGTATATAGCAGGCCTTCTAAAAATTCTACAGAAAACAAATACACTAAATCGTAAATAAAATCATACATCTGTAAGTGTCTGTTCATTGTTCAAAATCCTACCCCAAAACCCTCCTGTATCTTCGCATCCAGAAACGTCTCCAAACTCTTTTAAAAAGAGGACAAGACAATAATCAATTTTACCAGTAACTCTATACACCAAACAGTTAATTATGAGAAAAATCTATCTTGTTCTTGCTTTTCTGGCAGTTAGTACCGCCTTGTTAGCTCAGCAGAAAAAGAGTACGGCAAGTGCCAAAAAAGCTCCTGCAAGTTCAGCGAAGAGTACAGCTAAAAAATCTTCAGCATCCGCCAGTTATTCGTCGCATCCATCCTGGGGAGTAGGTTTACGTCTGGGTACGCTTACCGGGCTTACAGTGAAGAAGTATTTTACAAAGTCTGCCCTGGAATTCAATCTGGGAACAATGTATAACTATGGATACAATTATGACAATCGCTTTAATAAAAACAATTACAAGTACATAGGATATGGCTCTTATAGAGCTTTAGGGCTTCAGGCTCACTACATGGGGCAAAAGGCTATCAAAGGTGCTTCCGGATTGGATTGGTATTATGGTGGTGGGGTACAGTTCCGCTTTGACCGCACAACTTATACCTACGATTTCAAATCCTATTATGGACCTGGCAAAAATGACTATGTATGGGTGCGTACTACTGATCGTCCAGTATTCGTAGACTTTGGTCTGGATGGTATTATAGGGTTGGAGTACAAGTTTAAAAAGGCTCCATTGTCTGTTTTTGCAGATGCCAATCTATACATTGAGCTATCCCATGATCCGGGTTGGGTAAATATGCAGGGAGGCCTTGGTATTCGTTATAATTTCTAATCTAGGTTATACATACTGTTATAAACTAAGAGTTATCCTGAAGGTAGGATAACTCTTAGTTTTCTTATTTACCACATCATACGTTGAGATTCTTCTACCTCAGAGATGTGTTCCATTTTACCACGCCAGTATTCGTTGTACAAGCGACGAATATCATCCTGTGTATCTCCGATGAACGGGCCATGCGAAACAATAGGATCACCCTGAGGCATACCAGCATATAAGACAAAACGGGCTCCCTGTTCTGTTGCTTCAAAAATCAGTTCACTGTCTGAATCTGTATCTTCTCTGTCAAACCAGCCTACCTGATTTTTGTGCAAAGTTTTTCCATCTGCCCCTACTTTCACACTTCCTTCCAGTACATAGATAAATGCATTATAAGCCGCAGGTATGTGCTGTACAGTTCTGGCATTGGGTTGCATATGTATATCGCCAACTACCAAAGGAACATAGTTTTTAACAGGAGATGTTACTCCAGCCAGTGTTCCACTGTATACTTTGAGCAGCACTCCTTCTTCTATCGCTACCGGAACATGTGCAGCAGGTAGATCCTGTACACGAGGTGTAGTCCACCGATCTTTTTTAGGCAGTATTAGCCATAGTTGCAAAAGCCTCAGCTGTGTCTCTGTATCAATGGTCTCAGTATGGATAACACCGCTTCCGGCTGTCATCATCTGAAAGTCTCCACCTTTCATTTTATGGGCGGTATCTCCTATCTCTCCTTCCAATAACAAAGAAACCGTTTCAAAACCTGCATGTGGGTGCGGGCCACCAGCAGGCTCTCCATATTTCTTGTCCAGCATATCATCCATCAAAATTACAAATGGATCTGATTGTATAAAGTTACCGTCAATAACAGCCCTTGCAGTGTGGCCTTTTCCTAAAAAGCCTTGATGAGGAGCAGGAGTTTGTATGGTTACTAATTTTCGGCTAGTTGTCATAGTAATATAATTTATGTTGTTACCTGTTTTGTTATTTTTTACTATACAAAGTTACCTAACTTTACTATACCTTTGTAAGTACTATACCAGAGTATAGAGCTATACTCTGGTATAGTACAAATCATAACAAACTGATATTATATGGACAATCTTCATTTGGATCATTCAGAATGCAAGGCAATTCTCCGACCTGTACGGGATGCACTGGATATATTGAATGGAAAATGGAAGCTCCCCATTATTGTAGCACTAACATTTGGAGAAAAACGGTTTGGAGAGATTGCTAAAGAAGTCAATGGGATTACAGATCGGATGTTATCTAAAGAACTCCGCGACCTGGAGTTAAATGGATTGGTGACCCGAATTGTACATGACACATATCCGGTTAAGGTGACTTATTCCTTAACACCTCATAGTCAGTCACTCAATGAAGTGATTGAAGCCTTACGAAAATGGGGAGAGATTCATCGCAAAAATATTTTGCAAAATGCCTGATGGGTGTTGGTTGGGTATCTTCCTATTTACGTTAAATCATTAGTCTATCAAGGCTGCGATAGTATAAAAGGGAGTTTGTGGCGTTGAAATGGATCTTGGTATCCTATATCTTTTTCATTTCTGAAGGTTTTAAGGAAAAATCTTTTTTGAGTGCTGTCTTACCTTTTTTGTACTCTTGAAAGAAACGTTCTTCTCAAAGAAACTCATCTTTTTGTCCTTCTGAAAGAATCTCATATCTTGTAAAGGTTAAGAAAAAGTGCAATTTTGAATAAAATACTTGGTTAGTAAACTATTCACCCCTTGTAAGAGCCCTAAAAGAAACATAGATATGTTGAGTAGGCTATTCTTTCAATACT